>JACRBK010000170.1 GCA_016234525.1 Chloroflexota bacterium | reverse complement strand
CCACATGTATTTCAACTGGCGCGAGGCGCTTCACGGCGTCTACTGGCACGACAACTTCGGTTACTACTGGTCGCACGGCTGCGTCAACCTCACGGTCAGCGACGCGAAGTGGCTGTGGGACAACTGGGTTACCCTGAACACCCGCGTCTATGTGTACGACGAAAAGCCGGGTTAGTAAGTAGAGCCGGTCCGAGTTTTTCCCGTAGGGGCCGGGCAAGCTCGCCCGAAAGTACAAATATCCCGTACCTGTCACAATGATGATAGACTCTTAAAGGTGGGTTAACAGAGTCCCCATTCAATTACACACGAAAGGGAAAAATGTCATGTCCGAATCTACGCCAGGGCAGAAAATCAGAATCGCAAGCGGCGGCTTGCAGATCAACGTTATAAACAGCGAGCTTGAGGATACTGTCGGCGCAGCGCTGCTCGGCATGATCGCCTTGATCCTTGTGTTCGCACTGATACGATCTCAGAGACAGAACCGCAAGCTGCTTCAACGGCTTCAGTCACCGACCTCATAAACTTAGGCTTTATAGGGAAAAAGGTACCGCTTACTCTTTAAGTTTCTCCAGAAATTTCTTGGCCTGCTCACCTGCTCCCGTTTGTTGATCAGCAAGAGCTTTAAGTTTCTCAATGGCCGGCTGACCGATCAAACCCAGTGTATATTCAACGATATGCGCATAACCCGGATAGTCGTAACTTTCGATTAACGGTTCCACAGAGGCTGCCCCCATGCCAGCAAAAATCTCTGACAGCCAGGCAAAAGGTGACATCTGGTAGGTTAAGTGAGGCGTTTGTGTCTGTTCCATAACAGCGCCAAACAGAAGATTTTTCAGGACCCCAAAAGCATTGTGTTCGGGCGCTTCTTTGATGATTCGTATAGCTGATGCCCGCGTTTCTGGGTGTTTTAGGCCAGACTCGACCAGACGATAGATTACATCGGTTCTACCGATGCATTCTATCTCAATCAACGCTTGTTCTGCGTTGAGGCGTATCTGTGCATCTTGATGCCTCAGACATTGAACCAGTTTAGGGACATTTTGTTGTACCTTTAATCGCTCTACATGGGGTGGATTCTTAGAACTCCCCCAGGAAAACATGTGTGGTGATCGCGCTAAATTTAGAGCCGAGCTGTTTTTTGTCGTGGACTCAACGACCCGATCCATTAAATGGGTCAAGCGGCAGAAATCTTGAAAAGAACCTTTGATCCCAAACGTGAAGATAATTTCCACCGGATAAGGAATATCCGTCACAAGCACGGAATATTTCCGCATCCATAAATTCTCATAGTGGTGAGTTAAAGCAAGCTGCGGTTTCTCGTTAACCCAGATGAGATGGACACCATCTTCTTTAAGTTGAATGCCCTTTAATTCCACCTGCCCCATAAACCAACGAGCAAAATCACGACGTTCTTTTGCCAGGTGTTCTTTAGTGGATTGATCTACAAAACCAATCAGGGAATAACGTTTTCCAGCGGCGGCTTGCAGATTGCGATCAAAGTACACATTAAAATCAATGGCGGGAGAAGTCTTTTGGCAATGGAACCATGCGCGGTCTGAACCGTCGATTGGATGCGCCTTGTGTCTGATGAGATCAAAACCAGTACTCTCAAAACAGATCGGATCGGCTTTGGCTTCGAAAACAGCGTTATCCACAGAAACCGGTTTGGTGATGATGCACCGGCTCATATCAAGTCCTAAATGGCTTTGTATGGCATCAAATACAGCTTGTTCCTGAGCATCGTCTTGTGAAGCCAACCGATGGGCATCAACCACCAGCCGGGGCGAACGCGGGGAGATTCCGAATTTCGTTCGAGCATCATTCGGTTCTTCCAGGCTGATTTCGATGATATTCTCAGGTTTTAATCGTCGGCAGAGATCGAGAGCTTCCTGTTCACAGTAGCCAGATTCAGTATATTGGGGGGTAGTAAAAAGAAGAGCATACGAACAGCCTTCAATACCTTTATCTATTTCTGTTTGAAAGTCATCATAATTTGGAAGCAAACTATAATATTCCGCCAACCAGACTCGATACCCACCGGCCATCAGCCGCTCAGCAATCCGACGAACGCTGTTAGCATCGTCAGATTTGTAGCTTATGAAAAAATCCCACGTTTTCCATAACTGCGGAATTTCTTCAGGTTTCGGCGGGGTTCCTTGTGCCTGAGATGTTTTAGAGACTGGTAGACTGGCTTTAAGCCAAAAGACCCATAGGATAGCGAATCCAGATACAACCACGATAGTAAGTATGGATTTGGGACTGATTATGAGAATGAATCCAAGGATACACAAAAGAAAAGCGGCAAACCAGGCTAACCTTATGGCTGTCGTATTTCCAAATCGTGGAGACTTCGGATTGGATGAATCACGCAGGGCGGTATAGCCCCACCATACGGCAAATAACCAGCTCACGATGGATTGTTCCACTGTTGTCTCCTATTCATCTAACGGAATCGGACGCCACGATGGATACAAATGGTTCGCCGCGCCGGATGTGATCTGCCGCACGTTCGATCCATCCGCTGCCATCAGGTAAATGTGCCAGTAGCCGGAAACGTTCGACATATACGCTACATCCCCGCCATTCGGTGAAAAGGTCAGGCTTCCGGTGAAAATTTCGCCATCGCCCAGCGGGTGCGGATCGCTGCCATCCGCATTCATGAGGGTCATTCGCAGCGCACCATTCACAAATCCAGTCGCGTCTGCTACCAGAATTTGATCACCTTCTAGCGAATAGATCGGGTGATAATCGTCAAATGCATCGTGCGTCAACTGCGTGATGGTTCGATCAGCCAGGGTGATGACGAATGTATTCTGGTAACCCCCAGCAGCAGGCGCAACATAGACCAGTGCGCTCCCATCGGGCGACCACGAATGCAATCCCTCAAAATCCTCGCTGTCCGTCAGACGGACACGGTTTGTACCATCACTATCCGCGACGAACAAATCGACTTTGGGCGGAATCCCGATCACGACCCGATACCATACCATCTGCCTACCCCCGGGGTTCCACACCGGATCAAAATCAATACGCCCACCGCTCAACACATCCAATGCGGCTTCTTGCAGTGTCAACGCCTTGAAGTCGGAACCATCTACATTCACACGCGCTGTCGTTAGCTCACCTGACGCTGTTGAATACATACGAATTTGGTCGCCATCGAAAGAAAAACCGGGAAAATATTCGTGCGCGCTGCTGGCATCGGTCAGGTTATGCAGATCACCGTGACCATCCAACAAATAGATGTCCCAATCACCATCGCGATCCGACATATACACGAGTTCATACGCAACCT
The DNA here is from genome assembly GCA_016234525.1 of Chloroflexota bacterium. Taxonomy (GTDB): domain Bacteria; phylum Chloroflexota; class Anaerolineae; order Aggregatilineales; family Aggregatilineaceae; genus JACRBK01. Next base: position 2,851 of record JACRBK010000170.1, on the reverse strand, counting down.
GTTGTAGTTTCGGCGTGGGCGGTGATAACTGGCGGAAAATCCAGACTCCGGCAGTGATTACAAACAAGAGGGACAGTGCCGCCAGCAAATGTTTTCTCATATGATCTGCGTCCATGTTTGCGGCTATGATAAATGTTGATTATAGCGTTTTTCGGCACGGCCTATTAAGTTGCATTCAGATACTCGCTATGCTATGCTGAATCTCCTGACAGGAGGGACACATGCGACTGGCGATCATCGGCGGCGGCGGGGCTGGTCTCACAACCGCCTGGTTACTCGAAGACACCCACGAAGTCACGCTCTATGAAAAAGAAGATCGGTTGGGGGGCCACGCGGATACGCTGACCGTTGAGGTCGAGGGCGAAAGTGTTGCGTTGGACGGCGGGTTCGAGTTTTTCTCCGAACCGATGTTTCCCACCTTCCTACGGCTGCTGCGTGTGCTGGACGTGCCGCTGAGTCCTTTCCCCATGCTGGTGACGCAGTTCCACAGCCGAACGGGTGATCTCTACATGCTGCCGCCGCTGCGCGGATGGCGGCTGTATCTGGCGAGTCTGTCGCCGCGCAAGATCAGCGATATGCTGCGTTTGCGGCGGATTTTGTCGGATGCCGATGAGATCATGAACCATCGTGACACGTCGGTTACTGCCGAACAATTCTTCAACGATTTGGGCCTATCCGACGCTTTCAAAGAGCGCTTCATGGTTCCCTTTTTGCAGGCGGGATGGGGCGTCACACGCGACGACATCCAATCCTTTATCATCTACGACATCCTGCGTTATTCCTATCTCAACCGCCCCACCGGCATTACACCAAAAGGGTGGTACGAAATTGACGGCGGCACAAAAACCTACATTAACGCGATTGCCAGCGATCTCCACCGGGCGACGATCAAACGCCGCAGCGAGATCACATCTATTGCCTGCAGCGGTGATCAGTATCGTATTACAGCCCAAGACGGCGCGAATGATGTCTACGATCACGTAATCTTTGCCACGAATGCCCATCAAGCCGCGCAGCTTCTCCAGCAGCTACCGGGCACAGATACCCTCTGCCGCCAGCTTAACCGGATCGAGTATTTTGAAACGACGATTGCCATCCACAGCGATACACGCTTGATGCCGCCGCAGCGTAAACACTGGTCAACCGTCAACATCCGCCACGATGAACGATTTAGCCAACTGAGCATGTGGAAACCCTGGAAAAGCACTGCGCCCGTGTTCAAAAGTTGGGTAACCCACGATGACACCTTGCCCGCGCAGCTGCACACGACAGTGACCTATTTTCACCCTAAAGTCAACGCGGCTTATTTTGCAGCGCAATCCGAATTACAGGCGCAGCAGGGGCAGGAAAACATCTGGCTCGCCGGGATGTACATGCACGACATCGATTGCCATGAAAGCGCTGTTATTTCAGGAATCAAGGTGGCGCGTCAGCTTGCGCCCGATTCGGCCCGTCTGCGACGTTTGGTTTAAGGAATAACAACCATGACCGCTGCTCGCCCCTTGCTGCCCCCCTACCCCACCGGCTGGTATGTGATCAGTCTTAGCCGCGATCTGGCGGCGGGCACGGTGAAACCCATGCGTTTTATGGGTCAAGACGTGATCTTATATCGCACACAGGCTGGGCAATCCAACGTGATGGGCGCATATTGCCCCCATCTGGGTGCGCATATGGGTTATGGGGGCACGGTACGGGGCGAAAATATCCGGTGTCCGTTCCACAGCTTTGAATATAACCTGGCGGGCGCGTGTGTCTCCATTCCCTATGACAGCCGCATTCCACCCAAAGCAACGGCGCAGGTGTTCCCTACGCAGGAGAAAAACGGGTTCGTGCTGGCCTATTATGACAGCAGCGGCAGCACGCCGACATGGGATGTGCCTGAACTCGATAGGCGCGACTGGACCGATCTGATCGCCACTCACTGGATCATGCGTGGGCATCCGCAGGAAACCACCGAAAACAGTGTCGATATTGGACACTTTACCGAAACGCACGGCTACAACTCAGTGGAGCAGCTTAAGCCGTTGACTGTCGACGGACCCTATCTGACTACCCAATACGCTATGCGCCGCCCTACCCTGGGTCGCAACATCCGCTCAGAATTTGAGATCCACGTTCACGGGCTGGGCTATTCGCAGGTGGATGTCGAAGTCACGGAAATGGGCGTCAAAGCGCGGTTGTTCGTGCTGGCGACCCCCATCGGAGACGAGCAAATTTGCCTGCGACTCGCCCTCAGCGCCTATCAGAAAATCGACATCAAGCAGATTCACCCGGTGTTGAGTCTTCTGCCGCGCCGCGCCCTGATCACAGCAATTGCGCGCCCGACATTCGCCGGATTCAAGCACGATGTCGAACAGGATATTCCTATCTGGACACATAAACGCTACGTCCAACCCCCGATTCTGGCGGGAGGCGATGGCCCGGTCGGGCGCTATCGTACCTGGGTCAAACAATTTTATACGGAGTTTGATCAACAGCGTGTCTGATTGGGATATGATCAGGGTGGAGACCGGCCCTCAAAATGCTGGAAGATTATCTTCAGCTTATCGTAAGCGTGTGCAGCCGAGAACCGAACCATGAGCGAAGTTTTTACACCATGCCGTATGAAAACAGCCTGCTGTTTTTAGAGAAGTCGAGCTAAGATGATTACTCTCACCACCGCCAATCTTATCGCCGGTCAACCCAGCCGAGAGGGTTCCCTCTTGTTTCGTGCGGTAGACCCTCGCACCCGCATTCCCCATGAAGCGGTATTCACGAACGCCTCTGAGAGTGAAATAGACCGCGCTGTGACCAAAGCTGCGTCGGCGTTTGATTCGATGCGAAAACTGACCACACACCAACGCGCGGAACT
>JACRBK010000162.1 GCA_016234525.1 Chloroflexota bacterium | reverse complement strand
GGGGCAAGGTCTACAACATCCAGGTGACAGGCGAAGCCGATCCCGGCTTCAACAATCCGCTGGTGAATATAGACCGGACCACGACCTCCTACACCGATCCCACAGCCCTGGACTATGGGGCCTATCTGTGGCGCGTCCGTGCGCAAGATGCCTTGCTTAATTGGGGCGGCTTTAGCCCGGCGAACACCTTCACGGTGACGGTACACAGCCTGCCTAAAGATGAATCGGCCACTACGCTCACGCAGCCAACCTTTAGTTGGAATGCCATGACCGGGGCCACCCTTTATGACTTCGAGTTGGCTGACAACGCCGACTTCAGCAGCCCGGTCTGGGATTACATCCCCAGCACGGCACGGACGACCAAGCCACCGGCGGCACTGGCGCATGGCATCTACTACTGGCATGTGCGCGCCCAGGTTAGCGGTGTCTGGACAAGCTGGATGCCCGCCTGGACGGTGATCGTCACCCCGCCGCTGCCCGGCAAACCGATCCTGCTGCTGCCCGCTAACAACGCGCTGACCGATGACAACACGCCGACCTTCACCTGGAAGGTGGCAATCGGTGCCAGCACCTATCAGATTCAGATCGATAACAATAACAACTTCATCAGCCCTGAGCAGGATGTGACTGTCGGTGTTGGCCTGTCGGCCTACAACGCCAGCGAACTCCCTGACGGCGTGTACTGGTGGCGCGTGCGCGCGCTCAACTCGTTTGACGCCCCCGGCGCGTGGAGTTCAGCCTTCAAACTGACGGTAGACACCACCCCGCCGGATGTCCCGGTGATTCTGTCTCCGGCCCCTGGCGCGAAAGTTACCAACGCCAAACTCATCCTGAGCTGGAATAAAGTCAGCGATGTTCAGCGCTACGAACTCCAGATCGATCCCGATCTGAACTTCCCACAGCCTGTCATCAACGCGGGCAACAAAACCAGCTACAAGCCGCCCAAACCGCTGTCGCGTGGGGTCTACTATTGGCACATGCGCGCAGTGGATAAAGCGGGCAACGCTTCGGAATGGACTCTGATTCGCACCTTCGAAATCGTGGCGGGTGTGACCGCAGAGGACAAGACTCCGACGCCCAACGGCGGTGATACTTTGCCAACCGTAGCACCGACGGTAGTGCCGACGGAAGTTCCAACGGAAGTTCTGCCGACAGCGACTCTGCCGCCCACCGAAGTACCGCCTAACCTGACTCTGCAAACCATCGAGTCCAATAACCCGCTGGTACAGCAGTACGGCGAATGGGCAGCACACGACACGGCGCTAGCCAGCGGTGGAGGTTATCTCTACAGCAGCGGCAGCCTGAACGATGTGCTGACTATGGCGTTTAACGGCACGCGGCTAGATGTGATCTACGTCAAACATCCGGCGCTGGGCCAGTTCGTAATCGAAGTGGACGGCGCGCCGCTGCAACTGGTGGACAGTGCCGCTGCCGAGAGTGAATTCGGCGCGAAAGTCAGCTTCGTGTTAGGCGCGGGCGCTCATACTGTGCGTGTGTACGCCATGTCCGGCACGGTTGCGATTGACGCTTTCGTCATCGAAGCCCCGGCGGCTCCACCCGCAACATCTACGGTTGAACCGCCTATCCTGACGGTGGTTCCCACGGAAGTCCCGACTGAGGTGATCCCGACGGTGGTCCCCACCGAAGTTCCGACGGAAGTCCCCACCGAAATCCCGACTGAGGTTCCTACTGAAGTCCCGACTGAAGTTCCGACGGTGGTCCCGACCGAAGTCCCCACTGAAGTTCCGACTGAGGTTCCGACGGCGGTCCCCACTGAAATCCCGACGGATGCTCCCCCGGAGCGCCAGACGGGTTAAGCACCACCCTGTAAATCATGGGGGCGCGGCAAACAAGCGCCCCTACAAAAACAAGTTGTCTAATCTCTAACAAAATGCCCCTGGTTGAGCCAGGGGCATTGTTTTTTCTTGCTGGGGTTTAAGCAATGATTTCCGCGCTACCCGGATTCCATCATGCGCCGCACGATTCTGTCAAAACGCAGCCCGGCTAAATAGAGGCTGTCGAGCAGACTGGCATCTAATTCTTCGGATTCATCTATCTCGCCGCCGCTGCTCTGGCGTTTATTCGATCCGCCCTGTTCCATCGACTCGCGCAGGCGGTAAGACAGCGAAATGGCGATACCTTTATAGAAACGTGCTGCAAAATCTCTATCTGCTTCTAACTGCGCCGCCAGTTCTGACTTACGCAGGGTGAACAATACCGACGGCTCCACCGTTTTGACCGTTGCCGTAGGCAAGGTGTCATCAATAAACGACATTTCGCCCAGAATTTCGCCGCTCCCCCGCGAGGCGATCTGCTGGTCGCGCCCACCCGATTTGATAAACACCCCCAGCAGACCATCGAGAACGATATACACGAGATCGCTGGCTTTGCCCTCCTCGATCAACACAGTACCCGCCGGCGCTTGTTTTTTCTTGCCCTTGCCGATCATCCACTCGATATTTTCGTCGCTCAACTGTCCCAGCACATACAGCACTCTGCGCATGGTGTCTACCCCTCACTTCACTTAAGATGCTGGTCGGTGCATGGCATCGAATAAGAATATCGAAAGTATAATAGAGGAGCAGTATAAAGCAAAACCCCCTCGCCGCAGAGGCAAAGGGGGTTGAAAGAGGCATGAGGACGCGACAAAAAGCGCCCGAATTTGGAAAGACCCTAGAAGATAATCGGCGGACGCAGCCCGCTCTGACCACCGGCGGCGGCAGCCAGATCATCATCCGATACGTCACCGTACAGTTCATCCGACGCGGTCTGCAACTCTTCAGCGGTAAACGAGAATCCCAATTCTGCGCCTAATTTTACCGCAGCGGCCCGATCACCCTCAACAGCTGATAACCGTTGGTGCAGCGCATCATCTTCTTGCGCTTTCTTGAGAAATTGTTTGGCGATTTCGAGAGGCATTTGAGAACTCCTTGTCCTGTGTGTCTAAGCTTTTCTAAAGATTGAGTCGTGTGCTGGCCCCGCAAGGGGTCGTAAAAGTCCCATCCCAATCCGGTTAAGATTCGGTTTGAATCTCGACACGATACCCGTCTACGATTGGTTCAAGCGTGTTGTCGAATATTCCTGCCGCTTCTGGGGTATTGGGTGTTTCGATCCACAGCACATAAGTTACACCGTCAACGAGGGTCGTATATACCCGCCCGGTGACCGCCTGCCCACCGCGCACCGCCTGATAGATGGCCGCTTCCCAGGTGTGATGCTGTCCGTAATAGGTGCGGTGGCGCGTGATACTAAAGCTGTCGGTCCCGGCCTGAGCGACCTCGGCGGTCAGACGATCTACTTCCTCGCGCGCTGAAGCCAATTGGGTTGGCATCAGGGCATAAGCAAAGAAAGTCGGGCTGGTGGGATCGGCCCCGGCAGAATAACGCAGCCAATCACCCTCAGCCGCATCCTCGCCCCAGGCCAGGGGCATCGGGACATAGATCGTAGCGCTGCCGTCTTCAAGGTCTCGACGGATAACATCCCATTCCCCCGATCCATTAGCCGCGAACGCTTCCAGATCGATGAGAACCAGGTTATCGCGCAGCAGATCAAAGAGCGCCTGTTCATCCGCTGTTGAGCCATCCAGAGTTTCAACGGCGAAGATCATGCCAACACCCGGCCCAACAGTCGCCTGATACAGGGCGAAACCGTGTCCCTGCCAGGTTCCCGCATCCGTCTGGTACGAATAGCGCAGTTCGGCGGCGGGCGCGCCCGCTACCTCTAATGGAGTCGTTTCACCTTCAAGTGTGCGACCATAGTTGTCCACCAACCCATTAGCGATCACCGCCAGATCAGGGCCGCTGCGCGGAACAAAATACACCGTGATGTTGCTCGTCTGGTCAGGGCTGCTGGTGCGCACCAAAAATTCGTCTTCGGCCAGTCCTGAAAACGACCAGTCAATCGGAAAGGGCAGCACAATGCCCAGGTCCAGCCAGGTATCAGCACGCAGAGTCTGGTCTACCACGTCATTATTGATCGTCACCTGCACCGAATCGAATCCGGTGGTTCCGCCGAAGGCCGTGAGCAAGAACCCCAGGTTATAACTGCCGTTCGGCGCGGGCTGCCATTCCCACGTCAGGCCGCCTTCGGGCCACACATAGGTGTTACCCGGCTGCGACACGACGCGACCATCCGGCGAAACTACCGCGCCATACGCCTGAAACTCTGATCCCGGCGCGATGTCGATCACGGCGAGCGCATCGGTATTCGGGTTGTGATTAACAATACGCTGCACTTTACCGCCGGTATAGTCCGCGTTGAAGTCGAAGATCACCCCAACATCGTTCCATTCTTCGCTGCCTGCTTCCCGATAGCGGCCATCCAAAAATGCCACTTCTTCGGTAAACGTCAGCAGTTCGTTATAGCGGCTTGACCCATCACTCACAACCGGCAGAGTTACATCCCACCAGTGCTGGATCAACTGCACCCCAGAATTCCAGCGATTCTCGCGCTCGCGTTGGTTATCCACCAACACATCGGTCAAGATGCGTTCCATCGTAAAGCGAATGGCTGAACCATCCGGCTGAATCTGGTCTACTGTAAAATCGCCATACGAAATCTGGCGCCCAATGATCTCCAGATACAAATTCACCTGGGTCAGCAGGCTGATCTCTTCCGGCGGATAGATGTTCGTAATACTGATCTTGGGCGCAACCGGCAGATGGAAACCGAGTTCCAGGCCGCCGCCTGTCCACACCTGCGGAGTCACCGAGTTATAATAGTTACGGATCATCCGGCCCCACAGCGTGAGCGGGCTTTGCTCGAAATATTCCTGCTTGAAGTCCTTACTGCTGTCTGGGAAATAGATGTTATAGTAGGAGGTGCGGCTGAAAACCGTCTCCCCGGCGTTACCATATACACGCACCGTATCGAGGGCAGTCAGTACGTCCTGAGCGGCGTTGATCAGGCGGCTGTCAGTCGAGAGTTTAATGATCCCTCGCATAAAATTGCCCAGATCAATCTTGTTTTTGCCCCCCACAAAACTGCTGTAGGTATAGGTATTGGCGCGGGCTTCGCCGATCAATGTGCTGTATACGGCGGGGCTGCGGTTGATAATCTGCGCGAAATTATTGATCGCCGGGGTCACGAGATCATACTCATCCAGGTTCGTGACCGAATGAGTCAGGTACGCCACGTCGGAGGAATCGCGCTTGAGAATATCGCGGGTGATATAGGTATCCACCAGCGCCGTACCCAACGATCCCAGATCGAGATCGTCAGCGGCGACTCCGGCTTCGATCAACTGCATCATCTCGGTCATATCCAGGGCGGGATCGATCACGATTTCCGGCGAAGCCAGCGCGTAATGGAAAAATGGCGCCACCGCCGCAAAATATTCCACGCTGCTCATCAGGCAGGCGTCGTTAATCAGCAGGTCGAATTTCTCGACCCCGGCTTCGGCGATCACCAGGCCGAGCGCCTGTTGAATTTCCGGCAAAGACAAGATGTTTTTGTCGGAAGTATCATCAGTGATCAACCCCTGCCAGCCCGCGCCATGGCTGCCAAACGCAACAGCATAATGCTCGGCGGGATAATGGCGAACTCCCCACGCTAAAAACTGCGCGAAAGTCTGCCCGTCCCCGGTATCCAGTTCGCCCAGGTCGGCCAGCGGCGGTGTATCGATGGTGGGCGGAAAGGTCGTCTCCTGGTCAGCAGAGACATCAGCCGCTACATCGAACAGGCGGACGGTTGACCAGTCGCCATTCGAGTCGGTAAACCCTGGGTTACGATCCACCAAGGCGATGATATTCGTGTCGTCGTTGGACCCGCCCGCGATCTCAAATTCGTTCAGATCATTCAAAATGCCGGGTTCGAGATTATTATCGCCGCCATAATACACCAGCACAGTCCAGGAACGTTTAGCACGTGGTTCGAGCACCGGAAATCCGGCGGCGGCAATGTCCTCTGGGCTGGTCTGGTACACGGCGGGGGTACTGCCTTTGACCAGGCTGATCGTCAGTTCAAAATCGCCGCTGCTGTCGCCCTCCACGACCTTGTAACGAGTGGCGATCAGGGTGTACTGCCCGGCTTCAGCCTGGGGAAACACAATCAGCGAACTAGGATCACCTTTAGCACGATCATCGTTCTCCGCCACGATCTGATCCTGGTTGTCTAACAAATACAGCAGGGTGTCCAGATCACCACTCACCGGCAAGATGTCGGCCACAATCGTGCTGCCATCCCCGGTGACATTGATCGGATAACGAATGAACGGTGTTTCAGTGTCAATTTTACCCGTGATCGGCTGGTCGTCTTGGGCCGCTGTGCGCGACCACGCGCCAGGCAGCAGCATCCCTACCATAATTACGAGTGTCACCAGGCGGATCTTCACGCACAACCTCCTACCCTTACGATACAGAGCATCAAGCTTAATCCCTGCGTTTAATTCTAGTCCGAAACGGTCAAAGATCAAAGGTTGTGAGGGAAAAGTACCTTCACCTGCTGCGTACCATGCCAGGTGGCCCCCGGAGCCAGGCTGACCGGCTGGCCGATCACAGCAGCCTCAATACATAACATCCGGCGGTAGCCCTCCGGCTCCATATCGGGCAGCGCCGCCGCTCGTTCTGGACCTGGATTCCATACCACCACATCAGGAAATCCGCCGGAGATCACTTGCAACGCCTGATCGCCTTCGCGCACCGTGACCGGGCCGGGAACATTCCAATAAACACGATCCACTTCGCCCACGATGTGCAGTGGAGCCTGCGGCTGTGCGCCGTTAAAATCATATTCACGGTAGGCAAGTCCTTCCAGACCCTCGACCACCACGTTAGCGATCTCTCCCACGCGCAGATAGGTGTGCAGCGCAGCGGTGAACTGAAATGCCTGCGTTTCCAGGTTGGTCACGTCCAACACCATTTCTAACAGGGATCCGCCGACCGTCACCGCCAGATCAAGCTGAAAAGCGTGATCCCAGATCTGCCGGGTGGTTTCAGAGTTGCGCAGTCGAAAACGACCGGTGACTGTACCTTCTCGTTCAGACCGCATCCCGTTTTGATCCCATACGAGATTGCGAGCAAAACCATGTTTGGGCAGCGATCCTAGCCCGGCAAACTGAGGAAAAACGACTGGCACGCCCCCCCGCAGCGCAGCGCCAGGGCCAAAGTCGGTGGTCGCGCTGAGAAACAGCCGTTCGCGCCCGTCCGGTGTTTTCCATGAGACGACATGCGCGCCATGCGGGGTAACGGTGGCGCGGGATTGGTCCGATGCAATCAGATCAACTTTAGGAAAATCCGCAGGAAGAAGAGTATCCATCAATCTTTTCTCTCAATCGGTGGGTGATCAAATTAAAGGGGGAGTATACTCAACCTCACGGCGAATCGTGAAATTCTGATAGTCGGGCGATGACCTGCGATTCAGCAAGACTCACAAGATTAGTGTAGAGTCTCTGGGTATGGATCAAGTGCAATAAGGAGAGATAAACCATGCAAATAAACCTGAAACACCAACCCGCCTATTCTTTCGCCATTGTGACACTAACAGGCGGCGAGAAGGTCAAGGTCGAACCCGGCTCGATGGTCAGCTACAGCGATGGTGTAACGGTCGAAACCAAAGCAGAAGGCGGACTGATGGGCGGCCTTAAGCGTATGGTCGCGGGCGAAAGTTTTTTCCAGAACACCTATGAAGCCCCTGCCAGCGGCGGCGAGATCACGCTGGCCCCTTCATTGCCCGGCGATATGATGGTTATGGAGATCGGCGGCGGCGAATTTATGCTGCAAAGCGGCGCTTATGTCGCTAACGAAATGGGCGTGGTCACTGATGCGAAGTGGGGCGGTGCCAAAGGGTTCTTTGGCAGCGGCAGTCTGGTGCTGTTGAAAGTCAGCGGGCAGGGCAAACTGTTAGCTGCCTGTTATGGCGCTATCGAAGAACGGGTATTGCAGCCCGGCCAAAAATACACGATAGACACCGGACATATTATTGGCTTTGATGGGTCGATCAAGTTTGAGGTCAAGCGTGTTGGCGGCTGGAAATCCACCATCCTCAGTGGCGAAGGTCTGGTTTGCCAGCTTACCGGGCCAGGGCGTGTGTTGATGCAAACTCGCTCCGAAGGGGCGTTTGTAAGTTGGCTGATCCCCAAGCTGCCTAAGTCATCGAATTAACCAAACCAATCCACTGGGCCGCGAAACCTCTGGCCTATGAATGTTTGTAGGGGCGATGCTTGCGTCGCCCTGGGGGCAGGGCAAGCCCTGCCCCTACAATTATTGCATTCTCTGTTAGAAGTAGCTGCTGACTAACTGTAACAACTGCGAGATATTCGAGGGATCCCCCGACTGCACTTTGGTTGCTGACGAGCGCGCAATCGAGTTCAAAGACTGGATGTCGGCATCCGCGCCGTAGGCCACCGGGATCACAATGACCGGGTTCAGGTCACCGCGCCGCGATTCAATCGCGTCTTTGGCATCCCGAATCTGCGCTACACTGGCGGTATCGGCGCCATCGCTCAGCAGCACAATCGCCCGAATACGATCCCCGTCGCTGTCGTCAAACATAGCAACCGTCTGAATGATGACATCGTACAGCGCGGTATTGTCTTCAGCCACCAGGCTGCGGATCGTTTCTTCTAGCGCGCCTTTATTGGTTTCCAGGCTGTTCATCGGCACGTCAATATGGACGGTCGAGTTAAAGGTGATCAGCCCGACCCGGTTTTGCAGTTCGGTGTTCTCAAGGAACATCAGGGCGGCTTGCTGCGCCTGGGCGATTTTTTCACCTTGCATAGACCCCGATGTATCGATCACAAGCCAGATGTCGGCCTGTTTTTTGACATAACTCCAGTTTTCCTGGATTGCCGCAATCACAGCCGGATCGGGGACAAACAACACCGTCGAAGGCTGGTCTTTATCGACACCGAGTTCAGGGACAAATGGATAACCCAACTCGACTTCCGCGATCACGGGGCGGAAACCTGCCGCCATGATCTTTTCTTGCACCAGCGGGCTGCGCACATACTCGGTAAACTGGTGAGCGGCTTCGGCCTGTTCGTCCGATACCCAATTGGCCTGGACGATCCCGAAGGGATGCTCGTGCCAGAAGGTGCCTTCCGCTGGGTATAGTGCAACCAACCGCTCAGTGGGGCGAATATCAGTCTTGCCCTGGTTGATGTAGATCAGTTCGTTTTCTTCCAATGCCACAAAGTCAAGATATTCTGGTCCCTGGGCAATGTATTCTTTGAATTCGGTGGTGCGCTGCGAATAGT
>JACRBK010000018.1 GCA_016234525.1 Chloroflexota bacterium | reverse complement strand
TGTTTTTCAGTCATGAGCTTTTCCCTTCTCTCGTTTTGAGCCAGGTAGATCACACTATGTCGTTACTTACAGCGTAGCACAAATTCAGGTCGAAGGGATCAAACAAAACCGGGCGTTGTCGCCCGGCCTGATGTTGATATGAAGTTTGTGCCGGCGCTTACGCCCGCTTGACTGACGGCTGTCCTAGAACAGGAGCAGTAGGACGCTCCATCGCTGGACGGCGGACAGTCAATTTCTGCATGAGCACGGTCAGCAGATGCTGCGTGGGCAGATGGTAGGATGCCATGTGCGCTTCGTTCAACTGGCGTTCATTGCTGATGCGGACACGCTCGGTCATGGGGGTCATCGGTGCAAACATGGTATTTTTTCTCCTCACACTGCCTTGTTCATTCATTACATCCATAGTATACGGCTCGCTGAGGGAAGAATAACCTACCGAAAGATAGGAATCGGGGAGGATTTGCGGAAAATCAGGAAAGCATAGCGGTTGATTTTGAGATACTCCCCCATTAACCGAACGAATGAGCTATAATTGAAATGAACATTCGATAACCTTGTTGAATATCTTTGAGAAGCTATTGCCTATCTACGCGGGTAATTACGCCATGCAGCTTCCCCTGTTTGAAGAACCAGTTCACTACGACGACAAGGCGCTGACACGCTGCCTCCATGCAGACGCTGTAGCGCTTGACATCGAAACGGAGACGCGCTGGCCAGGAACCGGCCCTCGCCTGGATTATGGGCTGAGTTATCCCGCAGAGATCACGATCATCGCTCTGGCCTGGGGTGACTCAGAGGGACTACACACCACGGTGCTGACCGCACCGTTTGATGAACGTGTCGGTGTCTTTCTCAAAGCATTGTTCCAGCGAGCCACCCCCCTGGTGGCCCATAATGCCATCTTTGATCTTCGCCAGATCAGTAAGCTGACCCATGAGCAAATTCCCCGTTTGATCTGGGATACTTACGTCATGGCGCGTCTGCTGCACCCGGCAGTGAGCGCCAGTTACAACCTGATGGCTGTGGCGGACGCCCTCGGCGTTCCGGTCCCTGAGAAACAACACGATCTCAAACGCCAGCGTGGACGGCTGCACACTCTTCCCATCGAACTAACGCTCGACTATGCTCAGAATGATGCTCGTCTGGCACTTCAGATTTACCAACGCCAGCGTGAAATACCGTTCAGTGCGGAGCTGATTGATTGGGAATGCCGGGCGGTACACGCCTACTGCCGGATGGCGGCACGCGGTATCCGGCTCAATATCTCCTTTGCCGAGCAGCAGTTAGAGGGTCTAGGCCAACAGCGAGACGCATTGGTGCGGCGATTAGGTGCAGATGGACTGACCTCGCCCGGCAGCCCCAAGGCGCGTGCCCGCTACCTGTATGAGCGGAAAGGTATCCCTCGCCCGCGCCGCGATGATGACTCGATCTACTTCACGCGAGAAGGGCGGCGGCGTTTGCGGGAGCAGCCTGAGACTGAGATTCAGTGGACAGACCTGAGCACGCGCTCGGATGTGATTGAGTCGTATATGGAAGAAGACGGTCCCTACCGCGAGCGGCTTCAGGACCTGGCCCACTACCTGGAAACCGATTGGTTGATGTCCACACTACACGGTTTGCTTGAACATGCCGTGGTCGATGGCCGGCTGCACAGCCTGATCACCATCGCCACCGATACCGGACGGCGCGCATCAAGTTATCCTCATATGCAAAACTGGAAGATGCCCGCCATGGCGGGAGTCGCCATTGGAGATGAAGGCTGTACCCTGGTGGAAATCGACTACAGCAACGCCGAAAATGTCATGGCCGCGATGATTTCGGGTGATGACCACCTGTCCGCCGCCTGCGACGCGGACGATTTCCATTCTATGATGGCGGCCCGCTATTTCGGGCAGGCATGGAACGAAGCAGACTCCACGCAGCGTAAGCATTTGCGCGGCATGTCGAAGAAGATTTCCTATGGAACGGCGTATGGCATGGGCGCAGAGCGACTGGGAATCAGCCTGGGAATTTCAACGGCAGAGGCTCAGGCGCTCATGCGCGCGAAGGATGCCGCATTCCCCAAGATGACGCGGCTGCGCGCATCATCTAAGGGGCAGGCCGAGCGTACCGGGTTTCTGCAACTGTGGACGGGGCGACAGGTGGCAGTCCCCTCGGCATTTGTGGCCTGGAATTACCTGTGTCAGGGCGGTGTTAGCGAACTGCTCAAACGGGCCGTCGTCCTGGTGAGTGAAACCTTTGTCGAGCGTAATATGCGGTCACGTGTGGCGCTCGATATTCACGACTCCCTGGTACTCGAAGTCGCCCACGACGAATGGAACGAGGCATTAACGCTCGCCAGCCAGATTATGTCGACGATTGCTCCCCATGATCTGATTCAGCGGACGACACCCCCTATTCGCTGGCGCGCGGCCCCCAACCTGACCGAGAACCGCCAGAAATGGGGCGCGCAGCAGTGGCATCCGGGCGAATAACATGACACGACGGATAGGCACACTAGGGGAAAAATCACTGCATTCCGCGCTCAAGAGCTGGTATGCGCAGCCGGGTGATCAGATCGAATGGGATATAGCAGGGAAATACGTTGTCGACATCTTCCGCCCCTCGACGGACACAACCCCTGGCCAGTGTATTGAAATCCAGACGCGCCGCCTGGGAAAGTTGAAAACGAAGCTTTCTTTTCTACTCGATCAGGGTCCAGTTCGTCTTGTTTATCCGATTGCTCAGGAGCGGCACATCGTCCGCATCGATGCGAACGGTGAAATTGTGAGCCGCCGGAAGTCTCCGAAGCGGGGGAGGATCTTTCATCTATTCCCCGAACTGGTTAGTTTGCCTGCACTGGTAACACACTCGAATTTTGTGTTGGATGTGCTGCTGATCCGCGAAGAGGAGTTCTGGTTAGATGATGGGCAAGGGAGCTGGCGGAGGAAACATTGGAGCATTTATGACCGGCGTCTTCTCGATGTGTGCGAG
>JACRBK010000163.1 GCA_016234525.1 Chloroflexota bacterium | reverse complement strand
CCGGGAACCTATTTCAGCCTGGTAGCTCAACGGATTCCGCGTGGACGCCTGTTTGCGGGCGATCTTTCAATGGGAATGCTGCGCCAGGCCCAGCAGCACCCCCAGGTGGATCAAATCCGACTGCTCAACCTGGATGCCCAACGGCTGCCTTTTGCAGATGGTATGTTCGATGTGGTACTGGCGAATCATATGCTGTACCATGTGCCGGACGTGGAAAAAGCGATCAAAGAGATTAAGCGCATCCTCAAACCCAACGGCTGCCTGATCGCCGCGACCAACAGCGCCGATACTATGCCCGAAATTGACACCTTGATGCGCCGCGCCTGCACCCTGCTCGGTTATCCCAAACAGGACGTTACTCCTGCTCACAGCGCCTTCGCGCTGGAAAACGGGACCGTGCTGGTCGCGCGCAATTTTCGTGCTGTTGCCCGCTACGACATTCCTAGCGCGCTGCGTTTTCCCGAAGTCGCGCCGGTGATGGATTACCTCAACAGCACGCAGGCGCTCCGCTCACCACAGCTTCCGCCGGGCATCGGTTGGGATGAGTTTATGGGCGTAATGGAAAAACAGATCACCCGCCTGATCCGCCATTTTGGCGAATTACAGGTGCAGAAGTTGGCAGGAGTGTTGATCGGGACGAACGGCGGCGGCTTCGCCGAAGATTATCTGCAAAAACTCGATCAACAGGCATAAACGAGGATTTATCAGGGTTTGTGTTTGTCGTCCGATGGATCGTCAGGGGTTTTGAACCCATGCTGTCCGTAGAGCGGCACAAACATCACCGGGATCAAATATTCCAGTTCCCACCGATCTCCGGTACGCCTCACCCGTTGTAAAAACTGCTGGTTCGCATCCCCCACTGGCAGCACCATCCGCCCGCCGTGTGCCATCTGAGCGCGCAGCGGGCCAGGGATCGCCGGGGCGGCAGCCGTCACCATAATCGCGTCAAAGGGGGCCATATCGGGCAAGCCCTGGCTCCCATCCCCAATGTACACTTCGACGTTGTGATAACCCAGACTTTTTAAGCGCGCGCTGGCTTGTTCGCCCAAAGTGGGATAACGTTCGAGTGAGTACACCATACGCACCAGTTGGGATAACACCGCCGTCTGATACCCGGACCCGGTCCCGATCTCCAATACTACGTCATCCGGCGACAACAGCAGCATTTGGGTCATCAGGGCCACAATATACGGCTGCGAGATCGTCTGATTATTGCCAATGGGCAGGGGGCCGTCTTCATACGCCTTAGACTTGAGAAAATCTGGCACGAACGCATGGCGTGGCAGGCGATGCATCACATCTAACACACGCGGATCGTAAATATCGCGGGCGGCTAACTGCTCGCGGACCATCTGGGCGCGCAGCATTTCAAAATCAGGATCAGCAGACATCGTATTTCAGAATTTCTTTTCTTCAAACAGCGCCCGGTGCGGAAAAACCAGCCGTCCCGTGAGATAATCTTTGCGGCGGAGCGCCTGCTGGTTGGCGCGCTCAAAATCGCGGTGAATGTCTTGCACGCGCTGGTACTGTATCGCTGATGGTTCGAGTGAGAAGATCGCGACGGCGACGGTCAGATCACCCGGCACGAACAAAACGCTGTGGTCGTTCGGCAGTTTTTTGTGGGCCGGGCCGGGGTTGCCGCGCAGGTCGCTGACAGCTTTCAGGCGCGTTAAGACCGCCTCAACCTGCGCCTGCTGAAGCTGAACCGTTCCGGTCACGGCGATCTGGGTAGCGTTGTCGCGATCATAGATCGCATACGAAATCACGCGCGCTTCAAAACGTGCTTTGAGGAATTTCGTGTGGCCCGGCTGCACCACCGACTGCCATGCCTGCGTGGTAGGATCACGCGCCAACAGCCGCTCGGTGATCATACGCTGTTCGCTGTAACGGCTGTAAACGGCATCGAACTGCGCCTGATTGAGTTTGCCCTGCGCAAATTCGGCGGCTAACAACGACATTTTCTCGCGCAGTTTGATCAACGCTTCTTCGGCGCGCTGCATGTGTTCACGCGGGGTCAATGGTTCAGCGAGCGGCTCTACCGGCGGCGTTTTTTCAGGCAGAGACGGTGTCAGGGGCAGCTGCGGCTGAGAGTGATCGGGCACATGAGGACGGATCGGCGATACCTGAGCTGTGCTGGCGGGCGGTGGTTGGGCAGGCACAGGCTGACCCGAAATGGGCGACACCAACGCCCCCGGTGGAACCGGATCGGGTTTGTGTTCCAGTGGTTTTTCGTCAGGCCCCTGGGGTTCCTGCATCTCGTTGATCAATCGCCGCACCAGGGATTCAGAGATTTCGGCGGATGGGTCGTCTTGGGTCACTGTTGTGCCTCACCGCTTCTGGAGATCGGAATCTGCGCGACTCCACTAACTTAATAATTTACTATAGCAGAAGCACAAAAACGGCGAAAGCAGCATTGTTTGTAACCGGTCAGCTTTGCTCGTCGGGCGGCGGTCCCACATCGACTACCTGCGGGCGCGCTTTACCCATCTCGTTGAGCGCCTCGCGCCGTTTATAGGCCAGATAGGCTAATCCCTGGAAAAACTGTTCGACGTTTTCGCTTGTAAGCGCGCTGGTCTGCAAAAAGGGCATCCGGCCTTCAAACCTGGCCCAGCCTTCGGCCTCAGTCGGCGGAACTACCGGCCCCAGGTCGCTCTTGTTGCCGATCACCACCATCGGCACGCCCGGCACACTCGCCAACACTTCATCACGCCAGCGCGGCAGGTTAAAAAACGTGGCGGGCGATGTCACATCATAGATCAGCCCGGCGGCCAACGTGCCGGAATAAAACTGATCGCGGAAGGTGCGGAAACGATCCTGCCCGGCCACATCCCAGATCGACAGGCGTAATGTCCGCTCCCCTAGCTGAACGGTTTTAATCTGGAAATCGACGCCGATGGTTAGAATGCGCGACTCTTCAAATTTGCCTTCGCAAAAGCGGCGCACCAGGCTGGTTTTGCCCACGTTGCCATCGCCGACCAGCACCACCTTATAGATAGGAGGCTCACTCACTCCGCCCGATCTCCTTCATTTTTACAAGTATTCTTTGTAGTATAGCATATCCGTCAATTTTAACACGACGTTACACCCCCACCGTACTAGTCCCTCAGATGGCATCAAATGTTACAGTTCAATTGTCACAAGAGGTCGAGTGCGTTATATTTTGCGAAACTTGAAGTTTCAGCCACTGGTATTTCGGACACCACGAGGACGAATAATCGATGAAAAAATCACGTTTCCTGATCCTGATCCTGCTGCTGGTGCTGGCGTTCACACTGGCGGCGTGCGGCGATGATGATAAGGACGACAAAAAAGCCACCGAAGTTCCGCCAACCGCTACGGCTGAACCAACGGCTGAACCCACAGCCGAAAGCACCCCGGTTCCGGCAGCTGTTGAGGGCGGGCGGTTGATCCTGGCGACGACCACCAGCACCGAAGACTCCGGCCTGTTAGAGTATATTCTGCCGGATTTTGAAGAAAAATATAACGCTACTGTCGATGTGGTGGCGGTGGGAACCGGGCAAGCGTTGGAACTGGGCGCGAATGGCGATGCGGATGTGGTGCTGGTCCATGCGCGCGCGCGCGAGGATGAATTTATTGAAGCGGGCGACGGTACGCAGCGTTATGACGTGATGTACAACGATTTTATCATCGTTGGCCCCGCCGATGATCCCGCCGAGATCAAGGGTATGGAAAGCGCGTTGGAGGCGATGAAAAAGATCGCCGAGAGCGAATCCATCTTTGTTTCACGCGGGGATGACAGCGGCACACATACCAAAGAAAAAGGGCTGTGGGCCGCCGCCGAATTGACCCCCGAAGGGGATTGGTATATTTCCGCCGGGCAGGGCATGGGCGAAGTGCTGACGATGGCAGCGGAACAGCAGGGTTATACCCTGAGCGACCGGGCTACCTATGTTGTGCGCGAGGCCGAAGGGTTGGACCTGGACATTTTGGTGGAAGGCGACAAGACACTGTTCAATCCCTATGGCGTAATTCCGGTGAACCCTGAAAAACACCCCGGCATTAACGCGGAACTGGGCCAGGCGTTCGCGGATTGGATCGTCTCACTGGAAACGCAAGAATTGATCGCCAGTTATCAGGTGAACGGTCAGCAGTTATTTGTGCCGGATTCTGAGGCGTGGCGCGACGCGCACCCGGCAGGGGAGAATACGTCCTCGGCTCCTACGTTTTGAGGAGAAGGATCAGGAGCAGCAGAAACCACCAGGAGGCGTTCTATTCACACCCTGCTTGACGCATTCAAAGAGGCTTTTCGCCTGCTGTTTTCGCTTGATCGCGGCGTGATCGAGATCGTGGTGCGCTCACTGCAAGTCACAGTGAGCGCACTCACCTTAAGCGCTCTGATCGGTATCCCTGCCGGAGTTATTCTGGCGCTGTCTCGTTTTCCGGGGCGGCGCTTGATCACTACCCTGATCTATACCGGGATGGGACTGCCGCCGGTCGTTGTTGGGCTGGCGGTCTATCTGCTGTTGTCGCGCAGCGGGCCGTTAGGAAATTGGGGGTGGCTGTTTTCGATGCAAGCGATGATCATGGGCCAAACGATTATCGCGGTGCCGCTCGTAGCGGGTGTGACGATGAGCAGTGTGTTGGGCGTAGACCCCGCGCTGCGAATGCAGATTCGCGCGATTGGAGCGACACGCTGGCAGTCTACCATCACCATGCTCTATGAAGCGCGTTTCGGGGTAATCGTGGGGCTGGTCGCCGGATTCGGCGCGATTATTTCTGAAGTCGGCGCGGTGATGCTGGTCGGTGGTAATATCGACGGGCGCACCCGTGTGCTAACGACCGCTGTTGTGTTAGAAACTCGCCAGGGCAATTTCGATGTAGCTCTGGCGTTGGGTATCATTTTGTTGGGATTGTCATTTATCACGAACCTGATCATGGTGATCGGTCAGGGTCGCGCAGGGGAAACCAGATGAGTACGCCGGTTTTTGTGTTGGATCAGGTTGAGCAGGTGTATGGCAAACGCACCGTCTTAAATATCCCTGCGCTGCGCATCGAGGCCGGAGAAGTGCTGGCTCTGGTGGGGCCGAGCGGCGCGGGAAAAAGTACACTGCTGCGCCTGCTGGCGATGCTCGAAACGCCGACACGCGGCACCATTTACCTGGGCCTGGATGATCTGATGACGCCGCATTCCAGCGTCACGATCAGCGAGCGCCGCCAGATCGCGATGGTGTTCCAGCGCCCGGTGCTGCTCTCGCGCAATGTGCGAACCAATGTCACCTATGGGCTTCGGCTGCGCGGGCAGCGTAATGGGCGTGATCAGGTGGATCAGATGTTAGAACGAGTCGCGCTCACCCTGCTGGCGAATGCGCAGGCGCGCACCCTGTCGGGCGGCGAAATGCAGCGCGTCGCGTTGGCCCGCGCACTCGTGACTCAGCCGCAGGTGCTTTTGTTAGACGAACCTACCGCTAACCTGGACCCCTTCAACGTCTCCCTGATCGAGAATCTGCTGCGCGAACAGCGCGAGCAGTATCATACGACGATGATCCTGGTGACACACAACGTTTTTCAGGCGCGGCGGCTCGCGACACGGGTCGGGCTGATTCTAGAGGGGCAGTTGGTCGAACTCGCGCCCACCGAAACCTTTTTTAATGCCCCGCAAGATCGCCGCACCGCCGCGTTTGT
>JACRBK010000174.1 GCA_016234525.1 Chloroflexota bacterium | reverse complement strand
CTGGCCCAGGTTGCCCGCCTTGAGTCCGATCACGGCGCGTGTCAGGGCGCGCAGCGGGCGCGTGATCTGCCACGAGAGCAGCGCCCCGACGATCAGCGCCAGCAGCGTCCCGCCGCCTGCGGTCAGCACCAACTGGCGCGTGATCTGATCTAAAAACTTCGTTTCCGCTTCTCCCAATGCCTCGATGGTGGGGGATGCCTGCACCAGCAGCCCGACCTGTTCGCCCGCGACGATCAGCGGCACTGCATCGGGATAGGTGTCTTGATCGAGCGGCGTCCCGACGAGGGCCGCATTCGTCGCTGCCACGATGATCCCCGCTCGATCCGCGATGATCACCGTTGGTCCACCCCCCCCACCAGGACGATCCCGCTGGCTGCCTTGCCCCTGGCCGCTGCCTTTGGGTCCGGGGAGCAGTGTTTCGACTCCCTGCCACGATCCCGCCTGGGCGTAATAATCTTCTAATTCGGCGGCTGATAAGCCCTGAAGATTCTCTGTCTCCCGCTGCCGCACATATTGGCGGAAACTGGTTTCGGTGGTGGTGCGCACGACCAGCGCAATTCCCGCGGTTGCCAGCCACGCGACGATCAAAAAGGCCAGGGTAAGGCGTATCCAGAGTTTGTTGAGCATGGTGGTTAGTGGTCAATCATTAGTGGTTGGTTTTCAGTTTTTAGTTATCAATGAAGGCGGTTAAAAGCAGGGCGTTGCTTGCCGCGCCCAACAGGTGTCAATTTAAGAGGGACCTCACCCCCTACCCCCTCTCCAACCGAGTTGGAGAGGGGACCGCAGCCGAGCAGGTCTGTGTAGGGGCGCTGCTTGCCGCGCCCAACAGGTGTCAAGTTTGCGCCGGGTGCTTAAGCACCCCGGCTAGAAAGAAAAGGCCGGTAAGCCCACTGAAGGGGCTGTCAAACGGCTGGTTTTCAGCGCCTTTAGTGCGCTTCCAGGCTTTTTTATAGCGCCTGCGGCGGCGGGGTTTCTCTCATACCTGCTCGGACTGACCAGTAGGGCTGAGGCCGCTTTTCGCTGACGGCTGAAAGCTGATAGCTGACCGCTGCTTTTCACTCCTCACGCAGCCGGTAGCCGACCCCGTACACCGTCTCGATATAACTCGGTTCGCGCGGATTCGGCTCGATTTTGGCGCGAATATTCTTCACGTGCACGTCAATGGTGCGCTCATAGGGGGCGAAGGCTTCGCCTTGCAGCCGCTCTAATAACTCCATGCGTGTGAAGACTCGTCCGGGCCGCGCCATCAAAATCGCCAGCAGATCAAATTCGCTGGCGGTGAGGTCCACTCGCGCGCCGTCCAGCCGGACCGTTCGTGTCCCGCCGTCCAATTCCAGCGCGCCCACCCGCCAAACCTCCGGTTCGCTGGCAAGCTCGCCATAGACTCGACGCAGCACGGCGCGCACCTGGGCCACCAATACGCGCGGGCTGAACGGCTTGGTGATATATTCGTCCGCGCCGATCTCTAACCCGGTGATCTTATCCACGTCATCGACGCGCGCGGTCAGAAACAAGATCGGCGCTTCGCTCTCACGGCGGATCAACCGGGCCGCTTCCCAGCCATCCATTTCGGGCATCATCACATCCAGGATCACCAGATCGGGTTTCTCGTGGCGGAACGCGAACAGCGCCTCGCGCCCGGTTCGCGCGCTCACCACCTGGAACCCGCTGTTTTCAAGATAGGCGCGCACCGTGTCAAGAAGCTGCTGTTCATCATCGGCGATCAAGATTTTCCGGCTCATGGTGGTTCCTTTAGGCTGAATGTGCAACAAACGCAGGAGCAGATGATTCTCTATCCCTGTATAACATCATATCTCAGATGCAAATGAGAGGGAAAAGGTTACTTGCCGCCGCCTCGGCCCGCCCACATGGGACTCCCGTCGCTGCTGCGGATTTCCATTTGCTGCCCGCTGGTGATATTGTCCAGCACGCCGATCTTAAATTCGTCGTCCTCATCATATCCGCTGACATTGATCACGTCGCCTACCTCGGCGGTGAAACCCATTTCCACCGCATACGACCAGGGCCGCCCTTCGACCAACACGTCGCCGCCGCTGGCAGTGTGCAGCACCATTTCGGTTTCGGTGATGCTGTCCACGGTTGCCTTGAGCGTGCGCCATTCGATCACGGTGGTGGCGTCGTCTGCTGTTTGACCGTCGCGATCCGTCTCGATTTCTGATACCCGTTCGCGGTCCAAATTATCGCCGCGCCCGCCGTCCGACTCAGTTTTGGCAGAAGTGCGGTTGATCGCGCCGTAGATCAGGACGCTGCACAGGGCTGCAAACACGATGCTGAGGAAGATTTTCTTGAACATGGTAGTTCTCCTTCAAGGATCACTGATTAACGAATGAATGGTTTAGGAATGTGAAACTGTCACACCAGACTGAGACTGAGGCCGCAGCGCGGCGAAAATTTTGATCGTGACTTTTTTGATCCAGCCCCAGTGAATGGCGAAATGAACCAGCGCCGCGCCGATCATTAGCGTGCCAGACCAGGTGTGAATCATGTCCCAGGTGGTGCGGCTGAAGAGAAAGTGAGGGTCGGCGGCGCTGCCTTCGGGGGCAAAGAGGAAATACACGCCCGACAGTGCCGCCAGCACAAAACAGATCGCGATCACAACATCTACCAAGAGGTTGTTTTTCGCGCCGCGTGACATCGGCCCGGCCTGACCGCGCGCGGCTTTGCCGATGCGTTTGCCCATCATCTTCACCCAGGACCAGTGGATCGAAAAATGGATCACGACGGCGAGCAGCATCAGCACGCCACCCCAGGTATGCACATCGCCCCAGGTGGCGCGGCTGAAGATCACCGTCACATCGTACAGAGGGTTGCGCCCGCCCTGGTAGCCATTGGGGAAATATAGAAAATAGACGCCTGACAACATCGCCGCCAGGGCGCTGGCGAACAGAGCGGCATCCACTAACCAATTGGTGCGGGTTTGTTTCGATAGGGTGCGTTTTTCTGACATGGATGATTCCTCGTTTTCATGAGTCAACTGTCACTCATGATAAGCGAGGATTGTGAAGAACTTTTGAAGAAGGTATGCGGAGGTCGTGAAGAACGGCTTCAGCCAGGATTTACCCCTATCTCCCGGCCCTACTGGTCAGTCCGAGCATAGGGGCAGGCTTGCCCTGCCCTGGGCGCTGCTTGCAGCACCCCTACACAAGCTGTGTCTCCCCTTTCTCTGCGCAGCGGGGAAAGGGGTCGGGGGATAGGGGTAAATATCTGAATAAAACAGCCTTAGGGTGGAGAGGTTTTCGTATTTATCCCATTCAACATGTTTTTCAGCGCGTCGCGGGCCGCCGCTGCGGAGGGCATTCGCTGCGAGACGGTTCGGGTGAGCATCCGCTGGATGATCTCCCACACCGGGTCGGGAACGTCGGGGCGCACCTGCCGGATATCGGGCAGATCGCCGCTCAGAATAACCTGCCGGAACATTTCTTCGCTGCGGCCAATGAAGGGCAGCGTTCCCGCCAGCATTTCGTACAACATCACGCCCAACGACCACACATCGCTGCGCCCATCGACGGCCTCCCCGGTCACAGCCTCAGGGCTGAGATAAGGCGTCGTGCCGATCACGGTATGGGGCAGGGTTACCCGCTGGTGATAATTCAGCCGCGCGATGCCGAAATCCGTCAGGCGGGGCGAATGATCATAGGTGAGCATCGTGTTCGAGGGTTTGACATCGCGGTGGATAATATCGCGGCTGTGAGCATGGGCCAGCGCGTCAGCGACCCGCTGAGCAATATCCAGCGCCCGGCG
>JACRBK010000173.1 GCA_016234525.1 Chloroflexota bacterium | reverse complement strand
TGTACCAACCGGGTGCTGGTACTTCCCACACGCCGCGCAGCAGCGGATCGGCTTCTGGCCCAGCCGCCCTGGTTAGACTCTGCTGGTGGGTATCGTAGACCAAGACCTGTAATCGTAGATCGTTTTCATCATCCAGAGGTTCGAGCGTGATCCCGATACGCCTGGGCTGATCGCTGTAAAACCTATACAGCTCGTGCACTTCGCCAGGGAGATAGATCGCTTCGAGCGGCCGTTCAAAGGTAATCTCTCGCTCAGCGGGGAAAACGGTCGCCGTTCGTTTTGGATCAGGGCGGGCCGCCGGTGAATCGGGTGTTAATGTCGGCGGCGCAAAAAAAACAGCAGTGGGAGGAACTGTCGTCGTCCCACTGCGCGATGAACAGGCCCCTAACAGCCCTGCCAGCAGCCAGAATAATCCCACCCAGGTCAGGCGTATCTTGTTTGCTGCCGTTTGCATCGACTCAACTTTATGGACTTGGCTCCAAACACGACGGCAGCGCCGACACATCGTAAGGCCGGGTTTCGCCGTAAAACGAAAGATATTCCCCGACATGTGAGGCCCAATATTCCATCGTGTGATCGCCGGTGGGGTTGATCAGATACTTATGTTCAATCCCATTTTGGAGCAGGATGTCAGACATGTGGATAACATTAGCGCTGACATAATCGCTGGCGGAATTATCCATATAAATTCGCAGTGGAAACTTATCGAGATTCACCCGGCCCGCTAAATCAAGCGGGTTGGTTTCCGGCTGAGAATTGCCATTCTCAAAATGCGGACTGTGGCCCCCTACGGCGCTGAACATTTCAGGGTGACGCAGCGCAATACTAAACGCCCAGTAGCCCCCGCGTGAAATACCGCCAATCGAGCGTCCCTCGCGGCTGCCCCACAGGCAAAAATCGCGTTCCACTGCGGGGATCACTTCCTGCAAAATGATCGATTCATACGAGGCTCCATCGGGCTGATCATTCAGTTCCGCCAGTTCACCGCCATCGACCATCACCAACACGAACGGTGCCAGCGTATTTTTGGACACACCCAGATCCATCACGGCAGGCGCGTCTAATTCTTCCCACATCGTTTCATCATAACCGGTCCCGTGCAGCAGCACGACATAGGGATAACGCCGGAATGATTCGTAAAAACACGGGGGCAAATAAACTTGATAATTGACTTCCTGACCACTGATTGTACTGCTCAACGAACTGCGGATGATCTGTCCAGCGACCTGAGCGCAAGCAAAGGCCGTCGCTGAAGGGATCGCCGTTGGCGGTGGCAGCGGCGTAGCCGAAGGAACGGGGGTGCTCACCATACCGCCCGTCACACTCTCAACGGTAGGGGCCGGTGAAATGACCGGCGGGATCGTCCCCACCACTCCCCCAGCCGGGACAGCGCCGCCCAGTGGTGGTGAGGCCAAAGGACTACTGATCGGCTGTGGCGAACTGCCCGTCACAACCACATACTGCGGCGTTTTTTCGGGAGCGAGCGGCTCACAAGCGACCAGTAGCAGAAACGTCAGCAAAACGAACGGTAAGAAATATCGTTTGTCGGTTATCATGGCGGAAATTATATGCCTTGACCGGATAGGACACAACCACCATCTTTTGGCGGTCTGACACGAACGACTTAAAATCGTCTCTCTAACTGAGAAGTATTGGAACCTAACTGCCCATGAGAACCACTCAACATCTGCCTCCCGTGCGCGCTGCGCAACCACGAGCCTCTCGCCCTCCCCAACGCTCAACGAACCGGTGGCGGCGGCGTCTACGCAACTATCTACGGGCCGTTTTTGTGCGAGGCGATTTCAGCAGCCTGTTGATGGTGTGGGGCATCATGATCGCGACGGCTTTAGCTGTCGATGCCGCTGAATGGACCGATGGACTGGGATCCTTGGCGGTGGTCAGTTTCTCGGCGGTTGGGTTCGGGTTTTTGCTCTCGCGCAGCCATTACTCAGAACTGGTCGCCCTAATCTTGAGTACGGTCTACAGCATCGCCAATATTCTGGTGATCAATGCGCTGCTGCTGGTCGATCACGGCGCGCTGTGGGAACGTACCGACTCGCTGCTCAGGCAGATCAAAATCTGGCTGGATGAAGCATTCGCAGGCAGCCAACCGGCGAATGACAACGTCGCTTTTGTTGTGTTTTTGTCGGTGCTGTTCTGGTTCTTAGGACATAATGCGGCGTGGCATGTTTTCCGCGTAGATCGCGTTTGGCGCGTGATCGTCCCCACCGGGCTGGTATTGATCACAAACCAGTTTTATTACCAGGGCGAAACATCCCTGGACATCTACCTGGTTATTTTTGTACTGCTCTCGCTGCTGCTGCTCATTCGATCCCACATTGACACGCGCGAATATGAATGGTTTGTTCATCGCGTCAGTTTTCCTAATTATGTCCGGCGCACGTTTTTTCAGGCCGGGGGCATCCTGTCGCTGATTCTAGTGTTAGTCGCCTGGAATGCGCCCGCCGGGCAGGATGACAAAAGCCTGGATCGGGTGCAGAAGTTGTTCTCTCAAGATTCTCTGACCGAACTGGCTGAACTGTGGAATCGTTTATTCTCGTCGCTGGAGGGAGAAGGCATCGCCACTACCGAATATTATGGTGGCGAAGAACTCCAACTCAGCGGCGCGATTCAACTTGGGGACCGGCCCGTGATGTACGTGGAGGCCCCCTTTGGCCCGCGTTATTACTGGTGGGCAACCACCTACGATTCTTACGATTTCAGTTCCGGGCGCTGGCGGCATGTGCGCACCGTGCGCGCCTCTACCGATGATCCGGGACTGCGGTTGAATCTCGGCCCCATGCTGCCCGGCGTGCGCCAGGAAGTCGAGCAGAAGTTTACCATGCTGCTGCGTTCCTCAGATCTGGTGTATGCTGCTCCACTGCCGGTGGTACTCGACCTGCCAGTTGAAGCCGAACTGGACTGTGTCGAAGATTTTGGCCGTACCTGTGTGAACGAAAACCGCCCGTCAGATGTTTCGATCATCTGGTCACGAAAAACACTGCGCGCCAACAGTTCATACTCAGTGACATCGTCCATCAGCACCGCGTCAGCATCCATGCTGCGCAGCGCGGGGGTGGATTATCCTAACTGGGTGCTGCGACTGTATTTACAGGGAGCGGACCAGGTACCGCCGCGCGTGCGTGATCTCGCAAGCCAGATCATTGCTGACACTGGAGCGAATAATCCTTATGACAAAGCCAAAGCTATCGAACGTTGGCTGCGTATCAATATTCAGTACAACGAATCGATTCCCACGCCGCCTTCTAATATCGATCCGGTAGAGTGGTTTTTATTCGACGCCCGGCAGGGCTACTGCAATTATTACGCCTCGGCGATGATTTTGATGCTGCGTTCACAGGGCGTGCCGACACGCATGGCAGCAGGTTTCGCCCAGGGGGCGTGGGATGAGACACGCGAAGCGTATTTGGTACGCGAGCGAGATGCACATACCTGGGTTGAAGTCTATTTCCCCGGTTATGGGTGGGTCGAGTTTGAGCCTACCGCCGACGAGGCCCCGCTGGAGCGCCAGGACGATCAACTGCCGCAAACTATTCTGCCGACAGTAACACCGCTGCCCAGCCCTACCCCGCTGCCCTCAGCAACGCCGACCATCGCGATCCCGACCCAGGAAAGCGGCGCGGATGCCACGCCAACCAGCGTTGGTCAGGCTCCATTTATGCCGTCTACTCCCACGCCTACCCCGGCTCTGGCGCCTACCGCAACGACCCCGCCGCCTCCTGAGTTGACTAAAGTGGGCGGAGACAGCGGCACCAGTGTGCTTGAAATCGTGCTGATCACTTTGGGTATTCTGGCGCTGGTGATTCTCACCCTGGTGTTGGCAGCGGCGTTCGTGATCTGGTATGTTGAGTATCGCGGCTTAGGTGGGTTGAACACCGTTCAGCGTGCCTATGCGCGCATGGCGATCTATGCCGACTGGCTTGGACTGCGGTTTTTCCAGTCAGCTACTCCTGAGGAGCGGCGGCAGAAGTTGGTCGACGAAATCCCTGAAGGATCAAAACCGATCAATGCCATTACTCGCACCTATGTTGAGGATCGTTATGCGCCGCCTGACCGAAACAAGAGCGGCGGAGTGAACAGCCAGATCGCCCAACAAGCCTGGCAAGAGGCACGCCGGACGTTCATCCGGCGCAAGCTGGCGCAGTTCTTGGGCCGCGATCACCAGGAACCAATAGATTGATCAGAAACCGGGAATACCGTGTTATAATTCGCGGCGAGAACCCGTTTTAGTGGTGAGGAGACGGTAAAAGATGGATTTACAGCAAGCTGCGCGTATGATCGAATGGCTGGACGAAGAGCGCCGCCGTGACCGGGGAAATATCGCGTTATTGGAAGAACGCCTCGCGCAGCAGTCAGAAGTAATTACACAACTGATGCGCCGTCTGGATGGGATGGAAAGCGAACAGTCGACCATCCGCACCACTTTTTTGCCGATCTCGCGTGAGACAGAAATCACGGAACAACTGCGGGTTGAATTTCACCAGATGATCGAAGAAAGCGAAAGCAAGCGCCTGGTCGCTGAACGCGAAGCCGAACGGCGCAGCGACATCGCCCGCGAGAGTATCGCGCGGATGGTGCGCGAACTAGGAGACCGTACCGGAGGGCTGGAACGCGCCATTGAAGAACTGCCCGGCGCGCGCGTCGAACGAGATCGCGTCGCTGCTGCGTTGGCGGCTGTCCAGCAGCGTGTCGAAGACATGGCAAAAAAGTTCGAAGAACCCGAACGCCGCATCACCTTTTTGGAGGAACAACGCCGCCAAGACTCGCGCCGTATCTCCGATATTCAGTCCGAGATACCCGAAATTCAAAAACAAATCGATGCCAGCCGCCCCAAAGTGGACGCGCTGGAAAGTATGGTTTTGCGCAACGAAAAACGCATCATTGATATGCAGGCCGCCGAACGCGACCGGCGCGAAGAAATTCAGCAGTTCATCGATCAGCAGACACTTCAGCTTCAGCAGCGTGATCAACAGTTGGCCGAACTGACCAAAAATGTCGGCGTCTATGACGCTGATATGCGGCGCTATATGGAGCGGTTTGAAACCTGGGCCGAAACCCATCGCCAGATGAAAAAGATCGTGGACGACTTCGAGCGTATCGCCGAACGGTTAGGCCGCCGGATCAATGAAGTGGCCGAAATGCAGCGGCTCTCAGAAGAACGCTTCCGCCAGGAGTGGAACGACTGGATCGCGGATGATCAGAAACGTTGGAAACAGTTTACACTGACCAACGATGAAGCATGGCGTAACCACGAAAAACAACTGGATCAACTGCGCCAGGGCATCAATCAGATCCAATCGTCGCTCGACCC
>JACRBK010000172.1 GCA_016234525.1 Chloroflexota bacterium | reverse complement strand
CCTTCGTTACAGCAGGCATTGACAGCCCAATCAGGCCGCCCGATCAGCCTGGACGACCTTTTAGCAAGTCAGGATGAATAATTTTATGGATCAAAATAAACAACATCAAAAAAGATCTTTGCCCAGAGTGGAAATTGATCAACTGGGACAAACGATGCAGACTCAAACGCGCCAGCGGATGCAGTTCCGTGTAGGAATCATTGTTGTGCTGTCGGGCGCGTTGGGGTTATGTTTGCTGTCGCTGCTGCTTACCGACCGCACCTGGCGGGCAATCGCTTATGGCATGGTAGCGTTATTCGGCTTTTTGACGGTGCTGGCGATCTATTTTTGGGGATCTATTCTATTCGGCGGGATAGTCGAAATGGTCAATTTCCGCCGCAATACCGGGCGCTGGGGAATCGGTGGGCGCAGCGAACCGGGATCACCCGAACATGATCTCGACCCTGGCCTAGAGCTGATTTCAGCAGGCATCCTGGTCTATATTCTGGGCGAGGTCAAACCCCGCGTCCATTTCCGCAAAGTGCCGCTTGCTAATGTGCGCTCGATCCGACCATTTATCGTGGCTCGAACCGGAGACGAACGTGCTTATCAGTTCCAGTTTGCGCTGGTCGATGATTCAGATAAGCCGTGTTTTCATCAAGACTTTAGCGTGACGGTGCGCCGCGAACCGCAGATGATCACCCCGCCGCAGCGCTTGATGTTTAACAAACCGCGAAAAGTGATCGGTCAGCGGTGGAGTTTGCAGGTCCGTTCAGGCATGACGATCATCACTTCACTGCGGTTTATGTTTGTTGAAGGTGGAGGTCGTTCAAGCACCCTGTTAGAGCCAGCCAGTTCGTTCGATCTCGATGTGGCTGATCCTGTCTCAAGCGAGCAGCAGGAGCTGTTAAACCGCCTGCTCGATCAGGTGATCAAAAACGACGCTATGACGAACACATTAGAAATTGTTCTGGAGGAGGTATAGCGTGAGTAAAGGACCCTGGTGGGGGACCAAAGAGCGTGTCTCAAACCGTCTGCGGTTAGAAGTGGAACTCATGCGGGCCACTTTCGCAGATACTTTTCAACTGGTCGTACCTAAAAAAAATGAAGAGTTGTATTGGGTAGGGGATATAGAAGTCAATCTGAAGGGAATTCCGCAGCGGGTACATACCGTCAAGATCGTGTATGTCGAAGATTATCCCAATCGCCCAGCGGAAGCCTATGTAATTAAGCCCAACGTTTACAGCGAAAAGCACCAGTTTGAGGACGGGCAGCTTTGCCTGTTCAACCCTAGAGACGGCGTGACGTATGGCTGGAATCCCAGTACTTCAACAGCGGTAACGGTGGCGGGATGGGCGATTCAATGGTTATATGCCTATTATACCTGGCGAGCGACGGGGACCTGGCCCGGTATTGAAGAAAATATGAAAGCCACCAAAACCCCCACACGCGACAGGAGACGCACCTAATGAACGACCAACTACCCGAAATTACCCCCGACCGCCCCCGCGTGATCATCGCGCAGCGGGTGATCGACAAAATTATCCAGGGGGCGCTGCTTTATCTTGAGCCAGAAACCGGCGAAGCGATGATCGGGTTAGTGATGCCTCAAAATGGGCGGTTTGAGCCTGACATCTATGTACTGGACACGGTCAGCGCAGGTGAACATGCCGTGCGCGAGTGGGGGCTGTTTGAGCAGGGCGACGATTGGCAGGGCGATGTGCTGCAATGGCTGCACGTCAACTGGGAAGCTTTCCGCGATCTGCGCCGTTCGTCCTATGGCAAGGCCGTTGCCGCCAAGTGGAACGCGCCGCTGACTCATGTGGGGGACTGGCACAAACATCCCGGGGACATGACCTTTACTTCAGGGGGTGATTTGCGCACAGCACGCAGCTTGATCAGCGATGCTGAAACCCCGGTGGAACACCTGGTCGCGCCCATCGTCACCATGTATCCGCTCAACCAGAAGGCTGACGTCATCGAAACTCAGCCCGAACTGGCGGCAGTCGAACCGCCAGCGCCAAAAGCGAAAGAAAAGCTCCCGGCGAATGTCATGATTAAGGACCTGGAGGACAAGGGCTGGCAGATCAGGATCGATTTTTATTACATCAGCAAACGCCGCCAAAATTTCGTCCCGATCACGCCGGTAGTGTGGACGAATGACCGGCTGCCGGGCCTGCCCGCTATTGCCTGGTATCTTGAACACCCCAAACGGTTTGATCAGGAGCGCAGCCTGCTGCAAGAAGCCGGATATGCTGTGGATATTGTCCGGTGGGACGCCGATGGCAGACCACCTTATGAAATCTGTTTTTCGATCTACAAACCGGGCAGCCAGCAGGTGATCATCCTGGTAACCACGGTAGATTATCCTAACCAGATGCCCGCTATACGGCTTGCGCCGCTGGTAAATGTGGCCGAAGGTGAGGATATTTTCGAGAAGTTGTATGACGCTTCTCAATCCGTGCCGATGACACAGATGCCTGAATGGAGCTGGGACTCAAAACGAACACTGATCGAATTGGTGTGGCATATCGAAAAAGCAGCCAAGAAAGACGCCAAGTCATGAACTGGGATCGTGTTGAACGTTTATTAGGTAAGGATGTATTGGCCTATCTAAAAACCCAGAAGGTTGCTGTCGTCGGCCTGGGATCAGGCGGCGGATTCGTCGCGGTCAGCCTGGCGATGAGCGGCGTAGGCCGGTTTGTCTTGATTGATAATGATACCCTCGATGAGCACAACGTCGTTCGCCACGCCGCCGATCTGCGTGATGTAGGCCGCCCCAAAGTAGAAGCAGTGGCCGACCTGATCCGGCAGCGCAACCCTAGCGCCGAGATTCAAACCATTGTCGGACGCATCGAAGATCACCTCAGCGCGATTAATGATGCCAATATTGTGATCTCCGGTGTCGATGGTGAACGCCCCAAATATGTAATCAATGAAGCCTGTATCGAACATGGGCGAACAGCGGTGTATGCCGGGGTCTACGAACGCGGCGAAGGGGGCGATGTGTGTATCGTCTACCCGGACGAAGGGCCGTGTTATGCCTGTTGGGCAGAGCATCTGCGCGAGGGAATATCAGACGCTTCGGCTAATGGCGAAGAATTGGATTATGGCATGATCGGGCCGGATGGGACGCTCGCGGCTGAGCCGGGATTATGGCTGCACGTGGTTCGGATCGCCTCGGCACAGGCGGATATGGCGCTCAACTATCTGCTGCTAGACACCCCGATCCATCGCACAATGCCCGGCAATACGGTGGTAATGGCAAACACATTTTTGGAAGTCTATGAGGGCCGCAAGATACCACCCTACAGCGCCGAATGGATCAGCGTTCCCCGTAATCCTGATTGTTTGGTGTGCGGGCATTTGCACCGCCCAGAAGACGAGCAGCCCACGACCATCACGCTGGACCAACTGGCAACGCTGGGCCATGTGGCGCTTGAACATGATGATGATGAACATTAAATTGGCGAACCCTGAAATAACGAACCCTGAGAGGATTAGCTATGACCGACAATCAACCGCCTCAGCCGCCTGAAGACGACAACACGCCGCTCACACCACCCCCCGACGATACGCCTTCCCCAGCAGACGCCGATCCATCCAGCCCGGACCTGGGACCACGCCTGGAACGGCTGGGGGGCGAACCTGCACCCGACATCACACCCGAAGAATTCGCGCGGCTTCAGCAGGCTGGACAGATTCACATTGACCCGCGTGGGCGGGTGCGTACCACCCAACGCGACGAGACTGATGCGGGTATCTCACTGCGTAAACGCCGGGCATGGTATTCGCTTGTATGACGAACCCCGATCTTGAACAGGTGCGCGCGGCGCTGGCGCTGGCTGACTTTGATGTGTTAGCCGCCCAGCGCCTGATGGCCCCACTGCCCCAGGCGCTGCGGCGCAGTAATCAGCGGTCCAGCACAACACGCCAGGCGAGTGTAATGATCTTGCTCTTTCCTACTGAAGCCGGGCTGACGTTAGTGTTAAATCGCCGCTCAACTAACCCACACGATGTCCACAGCGGACAGATCAGCCTGCCGGGTGGCGCGCAAGAGCCGGGCGAGACCGCCATTGAAACCGCCCTGCGCGAAACCTACGAAGAAGTGGGAGTTGATCTTCCGATACAGATCATCGGCAAGCTGTCATGCCTGTATATCCCTCCGAGCGATTTCGAAGTCCAGCCGGTCGTAGGTTATTTGACGGCGCGCCCGATCTGGCAGCCCGATCCCATCGAAGTCGCCGAAGTCATAGAATGTCCGCTAGCATGGCTGTTGGATGAAAAACTCAAAGTGATCGAAGAATGGGATTGGAACGGCAGCAAAATGAATGTTCCCTGGTACAACGTTCAAGGCCACAAAGTATGGGGCGCTACCGCGATCATTCTCAGTGAACTAGAGCAGCGCTTGCGTAGGATTCTCGGCCAATAAACACCGCTTGCGCCGTAAAAATATGCGTGGTTAAATTGTTCTATCATTTAGCAATAGCATCGTTCTCACTCAGTGGTTATTGGTTCTTGCAACGCGCCGTCGAGGATTATCGCTATGACCGAAAAAATTCTGATCGTGGACGACGAAGAAGTAACCGTGCAATTGATCACTATTCTGTTGGAGCGGCGCGGTTATGAGGTGATTAAAGCCCTACGCGCTGAGGATGGGCTTCGTGCCGCGTACCGCACACATCCTGACCTGATTCTGCTCGATATTATGATGCCCGACATGGACGGGTGGGAAGTCTGCCGCAGACTGCGCGAACTTTCGGATGTGCCGATCGTTTTCCTGACAGCCAAAGATGACGTGCGCGACGTGGTTAAAGGGCTGGAAATGGGCGCGGACGACTATATCATCAAGCCGTGCGATAACGACGAACTGGTCGCGCGTGTCCGGGCGCACTTGCGGCGATCACCCAAAGCCTCGATTGCCGAAGAGCTGGTATTTGATGGCGGTAATTTCCGCATCAACTTTATCAGCCGCGAAGTGAGGGTGCGCAACAGCACGATCCACCTGACACCCAAAGAATTTAATCTATTGGGGGTGCTGGCGCGCAATGCGGGCCGGGTGATCACCCGCGCCGACCTGGTACGCGAAGCCTGGGGGCCAGAATATGGGGATGCGATTGACAGCCTGAAACTTTATATTCACTATCTGCGGCAAAAGGTCGAGCAAGACCCGCAGCGCCCCGCCTATATTTTGACTTCGCGGGGGGTAGGCTACCGCTTCGCCAATATCTAAGCCAGTTCAGCCTGTCAAAAAAGTAGGACACGGTTTATTCTCGCGCCGTGTCCTGTTGGGTTTTTCGGTCAGATCCAGCCCGATGCCGCCGCTGCCGCCGCAACACCAGCCAGAATCCACAGCAGCAACACCAACCGCCACACTCTACGCCGCCGCGAATGTTTGCGCGCCGGTCGAGCTTGAGCGACAAGCAGCCGTTCCATACGCAGATCCTCCAGCTTTTGAAGCTGGCGATGCGCAATGGGGTTGGTCGGGTTGAGTTCTAATACATTCTCAAAACACACCTGCCGGTCTTCATCCGTCTCTACCACGCTTGCCAGCCATATCCAGACTTGCTCATGATAGGGATCGATCTCAATGGCCTGGCGGAAAAAGTCATGCGCCTTAGCCCGCTCGCCCACATGCGCCGCATCTTTGCCCGCCTTAAAAAGCAGCAAAAACTCTTTAGGAGCATTCAACAAGTCCGAAGACATGCCCACGTTTTAACTCTCCCGCCCCCAATCATTGGCAATATCGGTATCGGGCGAAGTTGTGATCTGGTAGATGGTTTGGGTCGCTATCTCGTAGATATAGACATCCCAGTTTCCAGCAGCATCCGACGAAAAGACAATATGAAGGCCGTCGGGCGAGAAACGCGGCGCAATATCATCGGCCCCGGAGTCAATGATCTTCTGGGGAGCCGTCGTACCATCAGCGGAAATCAGGTAAATATCATTCTGCGGACTTCCTGCTGATAGAGCCTGAAAAACTATCGTTTTTCCATCAGGAGACCAGTCAGGCGCTGTCTCGATCAGTTCCGCACCATTCGTGGTCAGATTCGTGACCCGCTTGGAGATGGTGTCGTAGATCCGCAGTTCGGAGGCGGCATTAAAATCGAGCTTGCTCAGGTCTGCCGAATATACGATCCATAGCCCATCAGGAGAAAAAGAAGGCCAACTTTCAATCGCATCATCTGAGGTCAGCCGCTCCAACGCTGCCGGATCACCCTCTGGTGTATTGAGCGATACCCGGTAAAGGTCAACCGTAGGAGATCCCATCCCCTGAGCGGTAAAAGTCAGCCATTTGCCATCCGGTGACCAGCTTGGTGCATCCTGTTTTTGAAGGGTAGGAGTATTGGCCCAATAACGACTAACGGGGCGAGGTGCCGTCCCTTGCAGATTATTGAGCGACAAAAGATGCTCGCGTGTTCCTGGCGCATACAGCACAAATACAAATTGACTGCTGTCGGGCGACAACCCCGGAGAATGCCCACGCTCATTCACTTGGGAAACAGTGCGCTGGTCGGTGCCGTCAGCTTTGAGAAGCACAATCGGTTGGTTCAACAGATCGCCAGGAACATCCCCCGAACGCATAATAATAACCCCAGATACCGACACGGGTGGCGCGGGAAAAACCGTTGGTGGTAAGGCGGGAATGGGTGTATTAGATGGGACCGGCGTCCAGGTAGCTGGCGGTGGGGTTATGGTTGCCGTGGGCGCAAGCGTCGGCATCACCAGGGTTTCGGGCTGTCCTGCCACCGGAGTTGCGCCATCAACGGGTTGTGGGGTATTCAGTACTATCGCCGCTGTCGGCTGTGCTGCCGGCTCTTTTTCTTTATCGTCGCCGCCCATCATAAGCAGCAGCAAGATCAGCAGCGCTGTAATCGCGATCCCACCCAGGCCGATAGCGACAAAAAGTGTAGTCCGGTTTGTACCTCCGCCACTCGATTGAGACATACCCCCAAAACTCGTGCTGGCTGTATTGGGTGATTCAAGTTGTTCAAGCAGCTTTCGGGCGCGCTGATTATTGGGATTAATGACCAGCACATTACCCAGGCAAATGCGTTTTTCGTTCAAATCTTCGGTCACAGCAGCCAGCCAGAACCACCCCTTCTCATTCTGCTGATCCTGTTCGACCACCTGCTCTAACAGCGCGCGGGCCGCGGCTTTGTCACCGCCGCGAGCCGCATCTATGCCTTGTTTTAACAGGGTTTCAACCTGGGGATTAGATCCCGATGTATTCATGCCGCCCCCATCGTACTTTTAAGGACCAATTTATCGAGGGAGTGCCACAGGCAGCCCCCCTAAACATTGCTGAGATTTACGGCTTCCAGGCCGCATAACGAGTATCGCTCTCGCCCGTGGTGACACGATTAAGGTCGCTGCCATCGGGGCGAATCAGATATAACTCGTACAAGGCAGCATCCCGATTAGAGCTAAAAACGATCCACTCACCATCAGGTGACCAGGCCGGATCACGCTCCTCAGCATCCACGTCCCGCACAAGTATCGCCCGTTCTCCGGCACCATCGGCAGTCATGATATACAGATCGGTGTTCACCCGGCGATTAGACAAAAAGACAATCGATTGACTATCGGGCGACCAGGCCGGGGAATAACTGCTGCTGACATTCTCGGTTAACTGTTTGAGATCGCTCCCCTGAGAATCCATACGCCAGATTTCTAGTTCACCGGGTGTTGACTCGTCTGAGGCAAAAACAATAAACTCGCCGTCCGGTGACCAGGCCGGATCGCGATCATCCGCATCGTTACGGGTGAGCATCTGCGGCAGGCCGCCCAGCAAAGAGACCACATAAATATCAAAATCACCGTCAGCATCCGACGCAAATACGATCTGTTCTCCGGTCGACGACCAGGAAGCATCTTGCACATTCGCAGACTCAAGGGTCGTCAAACGTTCTGCCACGCCTCCCTCAGCGGGAGCAATAAACAATTCTTGAAACTCGGTGGTCAGCGAAGCGCCGCCCTCTTCCCGCGGGGCGCTGACCCGTCCGGTAAATGCAATCCGGCTGCCATCAGGTGAAAATGAGGCATCAAACACTGCCAGCAGTTCCAACTCTGGCTCATCGACTCCAGCCGGAGGCAAATTCATATTCAGGCGAGATCGTCCTGATCCATCGGCTCCCAGTGTGTACAAAGCCCACTCATTTTCCTCACCCTGACGAACCGACACCAACAGCATTCTTTCATCCAGGGGAAAGGGGGTGGGTGTGAAGGTAGGCGTCACCGAAGGGGTCCAGGTTGCAGTAGGCGTCCAGGTCGCGGGGAGCGTCTCGCGCGGTGGCAGAGTGCGCAGTTCCCCGCCTAAGGGAGTAGGGCTGGCGAACATATTGACCGATGTCGGAACCACGACATTTTGAAGCGGCTGTGGGGTGGCAGTCGGCTCTGTTTCGTCATCGGACTGCACAGTATCCCACAACAAAATCAAACCCGCGGCAATCATCACGACAGCCAAGATCGCCATCGCCGTATACAACAGCGGGGAAAACCCTCCCCGGCGGCGGCGCGTCCTGGCTTTGAGCAGCGCTTCACGTTCCAGTTCTGAGGTTCGTCGGGCGCGAGCATCTATGGCAGACGCCTCTGCCCGCGAAGCCGGGCGAGTTGTTTCCACTGGAGCAGGTGCCGCCGGAGCAGAGGCCCGCCCCAGGCGCGCCAGGGCTTGTTTGGCGCGATCATTGTTGGGGTTGATCTCCAACACTTTTTCAAGGCATCTACGCCGTTCGGCAGGCGAGTCCGCCACTGAGGCCAACCATATCCACGCCAATTCATTTCGGGGATCTTGATCAACCACCTGTTCCAGCATCCGGCGCGCAATTGCTTTATTACCGCTCTGCGCCGTCTGGATTGCCGTTCGCAATAAATTCTGAGTATCGTCGCTGCTCAAGGATATTTTATCCTGGTTGCTAAACACACCATTGGTAAACTTCTGCCGTCTATCTTATACCGGCAAAGCCAGCAAAGCCAGCCTAACCCACCGCCAGGAGCATCAACATCACCACCACGACCAGCACAATGACTACCGCCAAGACCATAAATCCATAGCGGATCACCTGCGTATTGCTCGACTCTTGCTTTTGCCGCAGCTTTTGCAGCTCGCGTTGAGCCTGCTGATTATTGGGGTTGATCTGCAAGACGGTAAAGAGAAACCGGGCGCGTTCCTCCTGGGTCTCGGCTACTGCTGCCATGCCCAACCAGGCGCGCTCGTTTTGCGTGTCTACATCCAAAATCTGTTGGAAGAAAATCCGCGCGCTCGGTTTGTTACCATCGCGCGCCGCCTGGATGCCCAACTGCATCAATTGTTCAAGGTTCAAGGTATTGGCATTTCGGGAACCTGTATCCATCATGGTTTACTCCCTATGTTTGTACAGAGTCCGCGCACACTTATTGACAATTCTCTGACATTTATAGTCTCATCTGCTCCGGCTGGCAAGTGGGCAATGGTCAAGAGAAGGCAGACAGATCACATTTTTACTTTGTTCAAAGAGATAGTTCGAAATCACAAACCTGTCAAACGTTGACGGCAACCAACGCCTGATCCACAATGGTCTTATCAATAATGCAGCAAGACTCGAAATTCCAGCAATATTTGATCGGCAGGAATTGTAAAGAGGCCAATAAATTAATCATCTCGATTCTGAAAAAGTCGTAAAAAATGTATCTTTCAGAGCATAAGCATTGTATTCTTTATCGTAGTTGCCAATCGTATTTACACCAACTGAAACAAAATACTGCCTTATGACTCAAGCATCGCCTGAACCACCCAATCTGGATATAGAGAATCTGAAGCTCAAACGCCGCCTATATGCTCGGATTTCTGAACTGCTGCAAGATACTTACGGGTATCCAACCTGGCGGCAGCATTTGCTCCCGGTGGATGAATTGGTCAGCACCATACTCAGCCAGAGTACCACTGACACCAATCGAGACATGGCGTTCGATGCTCTCAAGCAGCATTTCCCGTCCTGGGAAGCCGTGCGTGATGCCCCGGTCAAGGCGATTATTGATACCATTCGCCCGGCTGGGCTGGCGAACCAAAAAGCTCCTCGCATTCAGGCAGCGCTGCATTATATCACTGAAACTCAAGGCGAAATTTCGCTCGATTTTTTGAACCAATTAAGCCTGGAAGAGGCTAAAGCCTGGTTGACGGCGATCAACGGTGTTGGCCCAAAAACAGCCGCAATTATCCTGCTGTTCGCATTCAATCGCCCTGCTTTTCCGGTGGATACGCATGTTCACCGG
>JACRBK010000155.1 GCA_016234525.1 Chloroflexota bacterium | reverse complement strand
TTTGAAATAAGAGATTAAACAGTGTAATGTAATCCCTAATTCATTCAATTACTTATTTTTTACCATGAAAGCGTAGCGAACGGCAAGTGCAAACGTAGAGTAATCGGTTTGATCTGGGTTATAATGTCGTCAAACAAGGATGAGTTTCGAAATAGGCTATACACACCGAAGGAATGTGTTGCTGGTGATGAGCGTCACTCGCTTTGGGGCGGTTCTCAGACTCTTGTGAATTATTTGTGAATTCTGCCTCACCAGGTTGTTCCCTGGCCCCATAAGACGATATACTAAAATTATATCTGAGTTGGATATGCTCCCGGCCCAAATCCCGCAAACCTTAGAGCATCTCTTCCCCCACCCCTCCAACTCAAATGTAAGGGCCGCTATGCGGCTCTTTATTTTTAGCGGGAATGGATTTTCGTCGCTCCTTTTATGAAAGCCTCATAGCTGCGCAACCGATTGAGATAGCCCCGGAAGAGGTCGCTCTGACCTTAAGGAGAGACAGAACATGACCACCGTCGAACGCAGTATCGTGATCAATGCCTCGACAGAGATGATTGATAAGATTGCCCTGGATGCCCACCGGCTGCCAGAATGGTACGTTGGTGTTGAAAAAGCCACCCCCGACAGTCTCTATCCAGAAGTCGATGGCCGGGTCATCCTGGTATATAAAGCCACTGGCATCACCTTCAACCTTGCCCTGACCGTTCAGGAACTGGTGCGCGGCGATCACGTCGCCTATCAAATGGGCGGCATGATGGTTGGCACACAACAGTGGGGGTACACCCCCGAAGGTGAAAAAACGCGCCTGACGGCCCTGGTCGATTACGAAATACCGGGCGGGGCGCTGGGCAAAGTGGCCGATAAGCTCGTCGTCGAGCGGATGAACGCCAAAAACCTGGAGAAAAGCCTGGAAAATTTGAAGGCGCTTGTGGATGCAGCCATCCTCTATGGATTCTGACGTTCCTTCAAGCGTATATTGAAAAGCCACAGGCAGGTCGGGATCGGTGCTATTGTGCTACTGATGAGTGACCCATTGGTGGGTGATGTAACTTGATCGCCTTAACCATGATGCCAGAGATAGAGCCAGTTGGGGTATCCAATGGCGAGTGAAAACTGGAAGTTTGGCATGTCACCTTGAGTTCAAGATCCCGGGCATACTCCCGCTTGGCGTAGTGGGGGCATTTTCCAGCCGGTTTTCACTTCAACATATTACTTATCCCCTATCTTGCCATTTCTGAAAAGTATGAAGTAGGTGAGTCGAAATGAAAACGAGAATACTGATTATCGAGGATGACGAACAAAGCAGGTACCTTCTCTCTGTTATCTTGGAACACCATGGTTACCAGGTCATTCAGGCCTGTGACGGGTATGAAGGAATTGAGGCTGCTAAACAGGCCAGACCGGCGCTTATTCTACTGGACCTCTTGTTACCCGGGTTGGATGGTTACGCAGTGGCGCAGAAGTTAAGAAGGGATTCGGCGTTTACTCGCGTCCCGATCCTGGCCGTAACGGCCATTCCCATGATGAGTAACCACAAACGGGCACTGGCCGCTGGATGCACCGATTACATCGAGAAACCTGTCGACCAGAATTTCCTTATCGACAGGATCAAAGAGCACTTGCGGTCTGATGAGCAACCAGACAATCTGCTCAATCCAGGAGGCTATTCTTATAAATCCGGTGGGGGTGAATAGGCTTCTCAAATAATGCCCAT
This sequence comes from Chloroflexota bacterium, assembly GCA_016234525.1. Classification (GTDB taxonomy): domain Bacteria; phylum Chloroflexota; class Anaerolineae; order Aggregatilineales; family Aggregatilineaceae; genus JACRBK01. The sequence continues at coordinate 8,986 of JACRBK010000155.1, read as the reverse complement.
GCCCGGCGATGGTAGTTACAGGCAGTCTCCAGGCCCCATTTAACAATCCTAACCCTTGGTCGAAATTGCGCCCTTTTGGGGGAGGGAGTTGCTTGTCATTTTCCCGGTTGGTCTTCACTGCATAGTTTACATTCCCTAATTTTAACCGTTGGCCGATTTCCCTGCCTCAAGACAAACTTTCTCGTGATCCCTGCCGTTTTCCTCCTCGCCGGGATTCCATGTCATAAAAGAAATCGGCCTGTTGAAAAGTAATTGGGTTGATCACCCCGCCACCGCCAGTGATTGCCTGTTCATGCACGCTTGATAACAGCCATTCGATCCAAACAATGGGATTGCCAATCGTGTCGTGCGTTTGTCCCCACACGCGCTACATTCTCATCAAAATTGTGAATACCCTTTTTCGGTGTTATAGTGCTCTGTTGAGCAGGATATATGCGTCAGAATCCCCATTTTGTACCCAGGAGATTGTTATGAGTACAGTCTTGATCAAAAAGGCCCGCTACATCATCGTCTCACTGCCCTTCAATATCATCGAAAATGGCGCTGTTTTCATCCAGGATAATCTCATTCGAGAAGTGGGGCCTTCTTCCATCCTCGAACAGAAATACCCCCAGGCCGATACCATAATCGATGCCAGCGACAAAATCGTGATGCCTGGGCTGGTGGATGCCCATACTCACGTCGGGGAGTGTCACATGTTCACCCTGTTCGGGTTTTTGACGTCTCCGCTCACCGGAATTGCCGACGCCCTGGACCGGATCGTCTGGCCCGCCTGGGCCTGGATTCCTCAGGAAGCAGCCTACGATCTGGAAATGTTAGGCTTTCTCAATCTCCTCAAAACCGGAACAACTTCCGTCCAGGACTGTTACATGTGGCCTGACGAGGCCGGGCGCGCCGCAGTCGATTCAGGGCTGCGCGTGGAAAACTCACCAACGCTGGTCACCAGCCTCCGTCTGCGTGACTCGAAAGGCCCAGAAGACGACCTGGCGCGCACCGAGGCGGCTATTCAGAAATGGCACGGCGCGGCCAATGGTCGTATCACCTACCGGATTCACCCCTCAGCAACCTATAACTGCCACGAGTGGTTCCTGCGTGAGTGTGTCGAACTGGCCCACCGCTACGACGTGGGCATTGCCACTCATCTGGCCGAATCGGTGGACGAAACAAAGGCGGCTCGTGCCGTCTGGTCGCAAGGCGAAGTCCGGCGCGCTTACGATCTCGGTTTGATGGGGCCGAAGAGCCTGTTTTTCCACAGCTGTGAGCTGAATGACGAAGAAATCGCCCTATACGCAGAAACGGGGAGTTCGGTGGCACACTGCCCGCTCACAAACTCGATGTTAGGCAATGTCGCGCGCGTACCTAAGCTGCTGGCTGAGAAAGTCAATGTCGGGTTGGGCACCGATATGCCCACCAATGACCTGTTTAATGTGATCCGTACCGTTTCACAGCAGCACACGATTATGCCTCGCCCTGAGCGTGGGCTGCCCCCCTGGGCACCGCTCGAAATGGCAACGGTGGGCGGAGCCAGGGCACTCAATCTGCAAGATTCGGTCGGGACACTTGACCCAGGCAAAAAGGCCGATATTATCACGCTGGACCTGGCACACAATACCCGGCTGTTCCCGCTGACTCTACCGGTTCTTGTCACTATGATCACCGTCAATGCTTCTGGGAGTGATGTAGCCGATGTGATCGTCGATGGTAACCTCTTGATGCGCGACCACCAATTAGTCTACCTAGACGAGCAGGCGATCATCGAGCGTGCTCAAAGATGGAGCAACGAATTTCTCAACTATTATCAGCGTAAGGTCGAACGCGGTGAAGCGCTGGTCGAAAACGTCCACCCTGAATTTCAGCCCTAGAACAAAAAACCGGGTAGGAACGGGTGGTTCCTACCCGGTTCACCATTAAGCACCTGGCTCATTACTCCCAGGTGACATGAATCGTGGTGGACTCTCCACCCTGATCACGCCGTTTGAGACTGGGGTCATATTCGACCAGTATTTTAGTTCCCTTTGGCAAAAAACGATGGGCAAAGCCGTAGGTGGTACCGTATTCCAGGTCATCCGGATAAGGGACTCGCACGACGATTTTCATATGTTGGTCGGCAATCTTCTCGACTTTCACCTCGCCCGCCTTGCCATTACGGTGCTGCATCTGGTAAACGTCGTTCACCAGGAAAAGAAACTGCTCAAAAGGCATCTTTTCGACTTCGGGGGGCATCAGGGCCGTTTGCGAGATGGCGGCTCCGATGGCGACCAGGTCAAACATTCCCCCGCTTTGTATAGCCAGATCACTCAGAACATCCAACCATTGTTGAAGAGGATACCATTTCTCAGGCTCAATAACCGCTAGGCCGTATTTTCTGAGGACCGGCTCGATATGTTCTGCGTTGACGTTTTGGATGAATGAGAGTAAGTTCTGACCAATAACTTCCACGTTTGGTTCGAAACTAGTATAGGCGATTGGCATATCAGATAGCTCCTCTACCTCTCCTTTCCCCGTGTGCTCGGCTGGTAATTGTAGCGCCAACCCAATCAATCTGCAATCTGTCGGGAGACCCAGCCGCTTCCGTGACATGATGGACCTTTGGCGGATTTCTCCACCCCAAGATGCACGCGCTTATACCCACCGCCATTTTTCTCACGCCTGGAGTCTATGGCGTAAGAGAAATCAGCCTGTTAGCACATAGCCTGGAGAGTCAACCTGTTGTTCGGCTCAAGTGGTGTTTTCTCATCCATCGGCTCAAGTTGGCTTCGGTCGTGTTATAACGCTGGGCGATGAACTTTTGGGTGAACCGTTCGCCAGTAAAGCTTCAATCTCTGGGCGATAGTTATCCAGCTTACTTTTACCACTGCCAGGTGGTCGTCCCATCTCGCCCTGAGTGCTGTACTTCTTCTTGCGCCCGCGCGTGCTTTTTACCTGCTTGCAGGGCGTGACATTCCGATGATCCGTGCTGTTTCCAGACGCAGCCCACCACAACAGTGCGGGCAGTCCTTCGGGCATTGGGGATGTCTTCTTAGCGGCAAACGGTCTTTGATCTGCTTCCCCTATCCCTTGACCTTTCCTCGGTTCTGTCGCCACCACAACCGTATCAATTGGTAGGTCATCAAAATCAGCAGCACATGTTCGGGGCCGACTTCGATTTGTCTTACATCTTCAGGGGGAGTACCACTAAGGCAGACGGGCACCATTAGTTATTACGGGCATTCCACAAAGCCCTGCGCCCACAAGCAGCCGCCGCAGGTGGGAAACGTATTCTCCGAACAGTCCTCATAGTTGAACGGGAAGCGCTCGCAGCCACCGCAGGTGGTGCACGGCGAATAAGGGAACACGCGCAGCTTTTCACGAAACGCGATATACGTCGGCGATTCCCAGATCGCGCGCAGGGAGGATGTGGTGATACTGCCGAAAGAGTGATGCGTCACCTGTTTGCGCCGCCCGCGAATATACTCTGGATGGTTATGCAGCAGGGACAGGCATGGGCTGACCTGACCATCGCTGCGTACCACCGCGTAGCCCTCCTGCACAAACTGGCAGTAGTCATTACGCGCGCTCAGGCTGTGATGCAGCAGAGTCAGACTGGCCCTGGACCGTGCGACACCTTCCAGCGCGGATAGTGTGTGTACATCCCAGTCGAATTTGGGCAGACTCATATCGACGGTCCATCGTGACGCGCGGTAGGTGCAGGCTGTCAGCGAGTGCTCATAGAGAATTTCACGTTCCATTTCTGGCGTATGCGGGATGACGTTGGAGACTTTCACATTCCATGCGCCGACGCGTGTAGCCAGCCGGGGCAGTTCTGCCAGATCGGCAGCATTGCTTTTCATGGCGACAAAGGCGATCTCGACCTTCGGTTCGGAGTGACGTCCCCCGTGCCGCATCTTAAGACGAAAGAGCTGGCGCAGGTTAGTAGTGACCTGCTGCAAACTGCCGTTGACGCGGATGTCGCCATAACTGCGCGGTGTGACCCCATCAATCGACACAACCAACCGGTTGAGTTCCAAGTCGAGCAGCACCTCGGCTATTTCCGGGGAAAGCAGCGTGCCGTTCGTTGTCATTTCGACGCGCGCACCGGTCGCCTTGGCCAGCCGCACCATGTCTAGAAAATTGGGATGAAAAGTCGGTTCGCCATAACCACCAAAGTGAATAATGGGGGGGGCGGGCAGTTCATGCACTTGATCCATCAGGCGGCGAAACGTGTCGAGCGACATTTCACTGGCCGCCGTATTCCAGGTACGCTGGACGCACATCTGGCATCTCAGATTACATTGCGTCGTGATTTCGATGTAGAGTTTGTTGAGTGGGTCCATGATGGCATTTCCTGAAACTAACTCGCCACAGTGAGGCAAGGAGTACGCGGATGGAAACACGCTCCAGAACCCTGGTGGCGTTTAATCATCATAGCATAAAGAATATTTCAATTTATATGCAAAATGTATTATTATCAATGGTAGAATGACGGATGAGTACAAAGGCACAACCATGAAGTCGATCCGGCTGTATGCCACAGTACAGGATATTGTCGGTAGTAAGCGGCTGACAGTATCTTTTGAAGAGGGGGATACCGTCCGCGATCTAATCCACACTATTGAGGGTGTTTGCCCGACATTGGCCCACAAGCTACTGGATGAGCAGGGCCAGCTTTCCTCCCTGATTCATGTTTATGTGAGGGGGCGTAATGTAGAATGGTTGGAGGGGTTAGAAACGGTTATCGCGGATCAGGACGAAGTGTTTATTGTGCCTCCGATGGCCGGGGGATGAGGGAATGCGCGTGGAGTATGAACTACGCAATTTGCCACGTGTGCGTGTTATCGAGTATTTAGAACAGGCAGGCGGCCAACAGATTGCACCCTGGTTTGTCGTTGGAGCGGGTTGGACGGCTGATCTGTACGAACTTGAACCGGCCCAAGTGGGCAGCCTCTGTGTACCCTGTGATCAATTGGTGATTGAGGGGAACGTGCCTGCCGTTGAGCGCGTGAGTGCGTTTATGCGGCAAAAGACCATGCGGGGTGGCGGATAACTTCCTGCACCTGTCCATAAATTGCTCTTGTAGGGACCAGCGCTGCTGTGCCCAGTAGGAGCAGGTTCGCAAACCTGCTCCTACCAAAACGGGCTAACTCTGATTATGTTTTCCTGGACTAATTGCGCGATCTACCCTTAGAACAGAGGGAGGTTGTCGAGTCTACAAGACCCCCAGCTCCTTCAGTTTAGACTCCGGTGTAACGCCATTGTTCCAGCCGCGCAAAGCGTAGTATTCCTCAAGCATTTTGTCCAGCTCGCACACATGCCCTTTTGAACCTGGCATCGTGCTGGGTTCCTCAAGAAAACGTTTCGGCAGGGTATCGCTGCCTGGTTTTTCGCCCGCAAGCTGATTGTAATACCGTTCCAGGTTATAAATACGCTCGCCAATCAGCAGGGCGTCGTTGGGTGTCAGGCCCTCAACGCCGGTCATGGCGGCATATTGCAGAATGTACTCCTCCGCGCCCTCGGCAAATGCGCTGAATTTGCAGAGATCAAGCGAGTCGCTAAAAGCGTGGAGATCTTGCAGCAGTTTGAGTAGTTGGCCCTTGCCTTTCCATTCGAGCGGGTCGGTCTTCAGACCGATCAGGCCGAGTTCGCTGGCAGGGCTGTAGCCGCGCAGGTGGCAGGCGCCGCGATTGCTAGTGGCGAAGCCGAGTCCCATCCCTTTTAGACCGCGCGGATCATAGGCGGGGATGCCCTGACCCCGTACCGCCATCGCGATTTCGGGATGCCCGTAATGTTTCGCCACGCCCAACGTGCCCTCGGCGAGCACATCGCCCACACCTTCACGTTTGGCCGTCTTCTTGACCATCTCGACCATTTTTGGGGTGTCACCCCAGACCAGCGGATCACCTTTGTTCCAGCCATGCTGACAGACTTCCATATAGGTGGCAAGGACTACTCCCATATCAATCGTGTCAATGCCGTAATCGTTGCACAGGTCGATTAGTTTGGCGACTGCGTTGACGTCATAATTGCCACTGAAAGCTCCAAACGCCCACGCGGATTCGTACTCAACACTTTCCATGTGGATTTTCTCGCCATCGAACGTGGTTTCGACTTCTTTTTTGCAGGCGACCGGGCAGGCGTGGCAGGTCGGATCGTTGACGAGAATATGCTCTTTCACATATTCACCGCCGATTTTTTCGCCATCCTCGACAGCGGGAGCAGCACGCTGGCCGTTGTTCGTTGGCAGCGCGCCAATACCGGTGTTGATATTCATCAGGACATTGGTGCCATATACACTCAGTCCGCCCTTACGTGGCGCGGTGATATTCTTCTCGTCCATGATCCTTCCCAACGCCTGTTTGGTAGCCGCCTTAAAGTCGTCGGGTTTTGCCGGGGCGGGATAGGCTTGCTTGGCCTTGATCACAATGGCTTTCAGCTTCTTACTTCCGCCGACGGCCCCGGTACCTCCGCGCCCCGAAGCACGATCATCTTCGTTGATCCAGGCCGCGAACTTGACCAGCTTCTCGCCGCCGGGGCCGATGGCGATCACGCTCAGGTCTTTTTCACCGTAGCGCTTCTGGAAGAATTTCATAGTGTCGTGCACACTCATGCCCCAGACCTCACGGGCATCGCGCAGTTCGGCTTTACCGTCTTCCACGTAGAGGTAAACTGGCTTATCCGACAAGCCTGCGAAGATCAGCGCGTCGAAGCCGGCCCAGCGCAACCGCGCTGCCGACCATCCTCCGTGGTGGCTGTCCGTGATGGTGCCGGTGAGAGGGCTTTTGGTGACGACGGACAGACGCCCGCTCATGTTGGCGCGGGAACCGGTGAGTGGGCCGTTCATGAAGCAGAGCAGGTTATCCGGTCCAAGGGGATCGACGGTCGGTCCGGCCTCGAGGCAGTAACGTACTCCCAGGCCACGCCCGCCAATGTACTTCCGTGCCCATTCTTCTGGAATATCTTCGTATGTAATTTGTCCGGTAGAAAGATTGATTCGCCCTACATGATGGGCATACCCGCCGAGTGACATAATACACTCCTTTTCTAGAACCTAATTTGGAGCAGTGCCGGTGAAAATTAAAGGTATCCCGCCTTCCGTGCGTAGTGACTCAAGCATAAAATAATCAACGCATATATTCCGTTTGGAGGAAGCTATAGAATATGCCGAAAAATATATGCGGTTATTATGAACTGTGCAACGTTTCTCGAATCGTACTGAATCTCATCTTAATAGTTTTGCGGGGTATAGTCAAATGATATTTAGTACTGTCTGAACGCTTACAAAACCGTGTCACTTGTTATAGTTAAATTGCTACAAATGGCCATCAGATATTGCACACAGGTCCGAAAGCGAGCGACCAAGATGAGGGACGAGTGGTGGTGTTCAGTGGGGAAATTGGTATGCGTTCAGAGGGTAGATCAGGGGTGGGCTTAAGGTTAGTGAACGGGTAAGAGGGAAGGAGCCGGTTGATTGGTATGATAAGCGATGAGAGCGTCGTGCAAAAAGTCAAGGACCGGGCGTTGCTGCTGGCGACAGGTTTCGACCACGGTCAGAATACGTTCGACAAAGCGACTGCCATGGTCGGACTGAGTACCGTGCGAGGAGCGGCGCCAGATCACCGAGTGACGCAGAGCGCGTTCGGCGCTGTTGTTGGTGGGTTCCCAGACCCGGAACCGCGGCGAAGCGCCTGTAGGGTTGAAAAATTCAATTAGGCGAGAAAACCAGTCAGGCGGCTTGACGATAGTAGTCGTGCAGCAAGCCACCCAATACGTCCCGGCGATGAATACTCCCATTCTGGCAACGCTGCTTATCAGGTATCGGTATTTGTTGGTCGAGGCCTTGGTGAGGACGCGCTTCGTTAAGAACTGCACGAACTCGCGCACGACGCGATGCAGATGACGCTCATTGATGATTAGCAGCTGATCCAGACACTCCTCGCGAAGAGACCGCACCCAGCGTTCCGCAGAAGCATTGGCTTTCGGTGCGCGATAGGGCGCCAAAACGATCTCGATGCCTTCGGAGAGGAAAATCCGGTCAAAGGAACGGGTGAATTTGGTATCGCGATCATGAATCAGAAACCTCATCGGTTGCGCTTCGGGGCCTCGATCTTGGAAGGTCCAGGTCAGCTGACGGGCTTGCTGGGTCACCCACGCCTGTTCGGGATGAGTGGTACAGCCCGCGAAGTGAACACCTCGTGTTCCTAACTCGATAAAAAACAGGATGTAGACTGTGTGCAAGCCGAGGGTTTCGACGGTCAAAAAATCACAGGCGAGCATTTGCTGTTTGTAATGATACAAAAAGGTTCGCCAGTTGCTCTTCCCTCGCTGAGGCGCAGGTGGGATACCTTGCCGTTCCAGAATAACCTGCGTCACCCCGCCGCTGTAGCCGCGTTCCGTGATTTCCCGGTACAACTTGCGGGCGTTGTACACCCCTTCTTTCATCCTGGCCTGCAAATAGTCGGTGTACGGATCCAATTTGCGCGCACGGGGTTCTACCGCTGTTTTTCGTTTCACTATCAACTCCCCTTGAATCGCTTTGCGTATCGTCTTGCGGTCGCGCCCCGTCTGGCGAGCGATCTCGCTGATTGATATCCCTTTGCGATACATTTCTTTGATCATGAATCGGGTCTCCACTTCTAACACGGGCCGCTGCTCCTCTGGGGCGGGATGAGTTGACTAGCCCATCCTCGTTCCAGGGCGCGACCTTGTCTAGGGTGGGGATTTTCGTTCCGATCATTGTGGGGAGTTTATTGGTTCATCCGCGTTTTTGGTGATGCGTGTTCAGGGAAAAAGAAGAACGCGTATCCGCAGTAAATCAAATTTTGCCCGACCATACATTTGGCGTTTTAAAAACTTGAGTCGATTCACCTGACCCTCGGTCTGTCCGTTGCTCCAAAGAAGCGAGAACGCGGCGCGCACGGCGGCATAATCGCGTCGGATTCCAGCAGCGAAACTGCGAAAAGCGGCCAGTGATGACGTTTTGGCGCGTTCCAACCAAGGGTCAAGCGATTCT
>JACRBK010000154.1 GCA_016234525.1 Chloroflexota bacterium | reverse complement strand
TGCTGCTCTCGGTGATGTTTAACCTGTCACTGTTCAAACCGATGCTGATCCTGGTGCTGGTCTTAGGCACAGTGGGTTTTACCGCCGTCGGGACGCTGCTCGCCAGTATGAGCGTTCACGCCCGCGCCCGTGAAGCCCTGCTGCCGATTATCCTGATGCCGGTGGTGCTGCCCGTTTTGATCAGCGCGGTACGCGCCAGCAACGCGATCTTGAACGACATGCCGCGCGAGGACTGGTGGCCCTGGATTCAACTGTTGGCGGTGGCCGATGCCATCTTTTTGGCCGCCGCGTTTGCGCTCTTTGATTATGTGGTTGAGGAATAAACCTATGACCTACTCTCTGCAACGCACTCGCATTTTGCGCGGCCTGACCTATGTGTCGGCAGTCTTGTTTGTAATCGGCCTGTACCTGGCGCTGTTTTGGGTCGGCCCCGAAAAAGAACAGGGAGCCGCGCAGCGTATTTTTTATGTTCACCTGGGATCCTTCCTGGGGGCTTTCCTGGCGTTTGGCGCGGTCGTCTGGGCAGGAATCGCCTATCTGCGCTCGCGCGATAACCGCTGGGATGTCTTGGGCATGTCAGGGGTAGAAATCGGGCTGGGCATGTCGGCGATCACCATCGCGACGGGTATGTGCTGGGCGCGCCCGATCTGGAATACGTGGTGGACGTGGGACCCGCGCCTGACCAGCATCACGATCATGTGGCTGGCGTATGCGGCCTATGTGATGCTGCGCTCCGGCATCGAAGACCCCGAACGGCGCCGACGATTCGCGGCGGTCTATGGCATCATCTCGTTCGCCAGCGTGCTGTTCACCGTGATCATTATCCGCGTCCGTCCTGATACGATTCACCCGGTCGTGGCTGGCCCCAGCGAATCTGATCCTGAAGGTGGATTTCAGATCGCCGGGCGTATTCGTACCACCCTGTTTTTTAACCTGTTTACCTTCACCGTCATCACTATAACGCTGCTCTGGTATCGCGTCCGTCTGGAAAACCTGTCGGACTGGGTGCTGCGGCGTAAGATGCAAGTATTGGCGGATTAGGGTCATTCGGTTTTTACGGATGGATGGAATAGGGTGATGCTTGCCCTGCCCCCACAAGTTACTGTGTTCTCCATGGTCACGGATCATGGGCTGCTGCAAGGAGTGATACACATGGACTTTGGCAAATATTCAGAGTATATGGCGCTAGGGTACGCTTCGATGGGCGTACTGCTGGTGGGGATGATCGCGTGGATTTCGTGGCGTTTTCGGGCGCTGGCCCGTGAGATCGTTCAGTTGGAACAGGTCGAAGCCGAAGAACAACAGGGGTAGAAAAGCAGCGATCAGCTTTCAAAAAAGCAGGAGCAGCCTCACCCCCTACCCCCTCTCCAACTCGGTTGGAGAGGGGACGACAGCCGACCAAGTTTTGTATTATTCCAGCGTATTGACGATCTCTACCCAGTCAATACCCTGGGTTACGCCGGGAGCCAATACTTCCAGGTAGCCTAACGCCTGCTCCAACGTCGGCCAAATTTCGGAGGCCCGGTCGGTCTGGTGAGCGAACTTGGAAAACAAATCAACAAAAACCGGCGTATAGGCATCCTGGCTAAAGGAAGTCCCAGACGCGAACCGGGGATGGTTCGAGACCAGTTCGGCCAACCGCCGCACATCTCCCACATTTTTGAGCCGCCCCTCGCGCAGATCGGAGAGGATATAGACCGGGTGCGGACTGTTGTCTAACACCTGCTTGAGGTCCTGGAGAAACTTTTCGACGGATCGCTCCTCTTCCGGCTCACGGAACCAGCGAATATAAACCAGTTGGTCTGATACACTATTGATCTGGTAATCCATGTGTGCTCTCCTGCAATAACCATTGCCCACCCCATTTCAATTCTATAACATATACATTGCAGCCAAATTAAAAGTTTGTGGCAGAGAATAAAAAATAAATAAAAAACACAGCGCCAGGAACGGGATCCTGGCGCTGTATTGAAGGAGGTGGAGGTGGGTGGAATTGAACCGCCGTCCGAAAGATTCGACCACAAACGTCTACAAGCTTAGTCCGCTCCTCAATTTCGCGGATGGCAACCCAAGCAGACGGAGGTTCGCCAAACGCTAACCGATTTGATCTTTGCCGCCCGGTATCGGTGTGAGGGCAGCGCACTCTGTTCTTTGTTACGCCTGCTTGCCACCCGAACAGATACGGTTAGGGCAGACGGATAGCCCTCAGGCTATCAGTTTGTCTGCTAGGCTGTTATGCAGCCATTGCGAGACGAGGTGCACTTTTGGCACTTATAGTTTTGCTCTGGATTAACGAGGGGAGAGCGCCTCGGCTTGCAGTCTGTGACCAGCTTCCCCCGTCGAAACCATGTCACCCCCTGCTAAACTGTATTATAGCATAATCTACGAGCATTCAAATGGTTAAATTATCAAAAAAGTGTTAGAACGATCCCGCGATATTGTGATAGGAGTGTGTGCATGGCTGTCTGGCGTGATTATTCTGACGTATATCCCGGTTCTGATCATACCATCACCGGGACAATCCAGGTGTGTGAAGCGGTCTACAGCCCACAGTTGGACAATCAGCGCCGCCTGTTTGTCTATCTGCCGCCGTCGTATGGACAAACCGGGCGGCGTTACCCGGTGGTGTATATGCACGATGGGCAAAATTTGTTCGATGCCGCGCTCAGTTTTTCGGGCGAATGGCAGGTTGATGAAACGCTCGAAGCTCTCAGCGCTGAAGGAATCGAGGCGATTGTGGTCGGGATTCCTAATCTCGATGGGGAGATCACCGGGGCACGGCTGGATGAATATGGCCCTTTCCCCAGTGTGCTGCGCGGCGGACGCGGCGGGCGCGGCGCGGAATATGTGGCGTTTATCGCGGATACGGTTAAACCCTTAATCGATGCGGATTTCCGCACCCTGCCGGATCGGGATCATACCAGCACCGCCGGATCGAGCATGGGTGGGCTGATCAGCCTGTACGCTTTTTTCGCGCGCCCAGAGGTGTTCAGCCGCGCGGGAGTGTT
>JACRBK010000161.1 GCA_016234525.1 Chloroflexota bacterium | reverse complement strand
GACAGCACCAGCGCGGTTGATCTGGAGACCGAGATCAAAATCCAGGATGCCCTGGACGAAATCTGCCGGTCCGCCACGACATTTATCATCGCCCAGCGCATTAACAGCGTCTTGAAAGCCGATCAGATCATCATTCTAGAAGCAGGACATATCGCCGCCCAGGGTACGCACGCGGAATTGCTGCGCAGCAGCCCCATTTATCAAGAAATCTACCAATCGCAGTTTGATATTGAGCCATTATGACAACTCAAAGCCCTGAAAGTCCCCGCGTCCGGCTTGGTCATGGCGGTGGTTTTCGCCTGACAGGAGAAAGCGCCTCCGATACGCGCTCGACGGTCCGGCGTCTGCTCAATTACGTAAAACCATACTGGCGATCTATTGTAGTCGTCGCCTTTTTAGCGGTGATCAGCCTGATTGCCTCACTGTCAGGGCCGATTCTGTTGGGTAAGGCCATCGACAGCGCTATCGCCTCCCGCGACCGGGATGGCTTGCTGCACATCGTGTTGTTGATGCTCGTGGTCTACCTCAGCAGCGGTCTGGCCGGGGCGCTGCAAGGCGTGCTGATGGTGCGGATCGGCCAGCGGTTTGTTGCCAACCTGCGCGCGCAGTTGTTCAGCCATATTCAGTCGCTGTCAATGGCTTATCACGACCGGCACAGAGTGGGCGACCTGATGAGCCGTGTCTCAAACGATACCGACGCGATCAATCAGGCGTTATCCAATGGCCTGATCGAATTCAGCAGCAACATTTTGCTGTTGGGCGGCATCATGATCGCCATGTTCTTTTTGAACTGGCAGCTTGCCATTGGAACACTGTTCATCTTGCTATTGATGCTTTATTTGACCGGCAAGATCACTCAGTTTAGCCGCCAGGCCTATCGCAGCGTCCAGCGGAATCTAGGCAATCTTAACAGCGTGATGGAGGAGAATATCTCCGGCCTGCGGGTGATCAAAGCCTTTGCGCACGAAGCAGAGACTTATAACCAGTTTGTCGAGGCTAATGCCGCCTATCGCCAGGCGGGGACGCGGGCCGATATTATCACCTCGGCGCTGGGTCCTATGTTTTCAACCATGAACATGCTGACGATTGCTCTTACGGCTTTACTCGGCGGATGGCTGGCCCTGCATGGACATGTGCAGGTGGGCGTGATCGCCACGTTTATTGTTTACATCCGCAACTTTTTTAACCCGATGCGCGCCATCGCGATGCTTTATAACCAGTTGCAGTCAGCCTTAGCTGGGGCAGAGCGCGTGTTCATGGTTCTCGATACGCCATCCTCGGTTGAGGATATGCCAGAAGCGCTGTCGCTGCCGAAGGTTGAAGGCGCGGTGAAGTTTGATCAAGTGAGCTTCGCCTATAATCCTGATACTCCGGTGCTGGTTGACATCAGCCTGGAGGCAAAACCTGGACAAACTATCGCTCTGGTTGGCCCGACCGGCGCAGGCAAAACGACGATTGTTAACCTGCTGAGCCGCTTCTACGATGTGACCCAGGGCGTAATCCTGGTGGATGGACTCGACATTCGCACTATCCAACAGGCATCGCTCAGAAAACAGCTCGGTATTGTGCTGCAAGATACGTTTCTGTTTTCCAGCACGGTGATGGACAATATTCGTTATGGGCGGTTAGACGCTACCGATGAAGACGTGGTCGCGGCAGCCAAATTGTCCAACGCGGATCGTTTTATCCGCCATTTGCCGAAAGGGTATCAGACCTCCGTTTCGGAACAGGGGCATAATTTCAGCGAGGGGTAGCGTCAACTGCTGGCGATTGCTCGTGCCGTGTTAGCCGATCCGCGCATTTTGATTTTGGACGAAGCCACCAGCAGTGTTGATACACGAACTGAAATACAGATCCAGGAAGCGCTGCTGCGCCTATTGGAGGGCCGCACGGCCTTTGTTATCGCCCACCGGCTAAGTACCATCCACAAAGCTGATCTTGTGCTGGTCATCAATGACCATCGTATCATCGAGCGGGGAACTCATGGCGAACTGCTGGCGCAAAAAGGTTTTTATCATGATTTGTATATGAGCCAGTTCCGGCGGGCAGAAGCCGCTATGGCTCGGTAGAGGTTGTTGGAAGGATCTACTGCTGCGCCGCTCTGATGGGTAGACTGACTGTATTTGGGATATTGAGCGTACTGTGTAACAAAAACAGGAGTGGGTTATCGAACTCGCTCCTGTTTCGTTTTCACGGAGGGGATTATACAACCAGCCGCGCCAGGCTCTCCATAAACGTGGTTGGCTCAAAAGGTTTAGGAAAGTAGGCGTCAAACCCCGCCTCTATTGCATTCTGGGCTACATTGGCCGAGTGATAAGCGGTAATCGCAACAACGGGGATATGGGCGGTTTTGGCATTCGCGCGTATTTCCATAAGCGTCTGCCAACCATCTAATCCAGGCATCGCCAAGTCAGTGATAATCAGGGTTGGTATCAGTTTTTGAAGCGTGTCCAAACACTCAAATCCGTTCCTGGCAACATGAACCGTAACCCCGTAATGAAGCAGGATTTGAGAAACCACCTGAACGCTGTCTTGTTCGTCTTCTACAATCAACACTTGCCAGTTTTCGAATCCCATAGGCTGCTTCCTCTTATCCTAAAATAACGTTTAACATGACGCCGGTGATTCCTTAATGTGGTTGATACAGCGTTGGATTTCTTCCAGGAACGTGTCTAACATAAACGGTTTAGAGATATAACCATTAAAACCGGCTTCAAGAACACGTTCTTTGTCGCCGCTCATGGCGTGCGCTGTTAAGGCAATTGCTGGAATACCGGCGGTCTCAGGATTGGCTCGAATTTTCTTGATCATTTCCCAGCCATCCATCTTTGGCATGGAGAGATCCAACAACATGAACGTTGGCTTGACCGTTGCCAGCAGTTCCATGCCTTCTACCCCATTCTCTGCGGTGTGAACTTGTGCGCCCAAAAAGGTGAGCATCTCTTTGGGTATTGTCAAGTTATCGGGGTCATCGTCAACGATGATCACGGTCCAGGTTGTTATCGGAATAT
>JACRBK010000153.1 GCA_016234525.1 Chloroflexota bacterium | reverse complement strand
GGCGCATGATAACACTATCCTGACTCCGCGCTTCTTTTAAGCAGGAGTGTAACGCGGAGAATCGGCTATGACCAGAGTGTATCACCCAATGACTGCCCGGCGGTTTCCGCACCCCTACCTGCTACTTCGGTTCGGCGGGCTTAAGCTGCCCGGCCTGACCGGGGGTGAGCATATCCGGGACCACGTGTGGCCCTTCGGCGAATGCCTGCGCGATGCCGCGCCGGATGTCATCCCAAAAATCGCGCGCGGCCTGCATCCGGTCCTCGCGGAACCGGACCAACCACGCTGCCAGATCAGGATTTTGCAGCCCGTCGCGCTCCCATTGTTCGAGAAAGCCGTAGATCAGATCGGCGACGCGCGGGCTTTCCCAGGCGGTGGCTTTGCCAGACTCCTGCGTATAAATCTCGCGGGCCAATTCGAACTGGTGCGCCTTGTAGTTCACTTGCAGGCCGTAATGCGCCTCGATAATCTCATCGGTAATCGCCTCGGCCCATTTGCGATGAAAACGGCAGATGCCTGTATTATCGCTGAACAGTTCGTAGGTCATGCGCTCTACGTTTTTCCGGCCCAGTTCCACCGGGGGGACAAATTCTTGCCCGTAGTACACATAATATTTGCCCATAACCGGCATCGGGCTGAACATCCCGGGAACCCAATATTGATTCGGCCCCATATAACCCTCATCGCCGTTCGCCAGATACACCGCCCGGCTGAGGCTGTCGATCGGGTACTGACGGTCCAGGGAGCGCACCGCTTCACGAATCCCCTCGCGGAAGATCGCCGCCGCTGGTTTGAATAAGATAGCGTTGATCAGCGCGACGGCGTATTTCGCATTCAGCAGGCTGTCCTGCACCAGATCGAATTTCCTGGTATCGGACGTGAACTTAAACCTCATCTGATCCGCCGGGGGAAAACCAAACGCTGCCGGATCAATCAGCCCTTCGGCGACCAATTCCATGATCCAGGCCAACATGCCGCCCAACTGGATCGCGTCGAAGCCCATCGCGTCCGCATGGTGATTGATCAATTCGGCGGCGCGCTGGTCAAATACGCCGATCTGCGGGCCAAGCGCGTGATAGGGTTCGTAGTCTTTTTTATAGACTTCGTAGATTTTTTTGCAGACGACCGGGCAGGGTTCACCGCAGTGCTGGAAATGTTTGGGCTTGATCGTCTCTTCGTTGAACTGTGCCAGATAATGCGCCAGAATAAAATCCTGGTGCTGGCGGTGGCGTTCATCCTCTGAAGCGTAGATACTCTGATAGTTAAAACTCATCAGGCGCGTGTCCATATCGCGCATATTCACGCCGAACGTGCCGCCCGTCTCAAACTCCGGCGCATAGCGGTACTTGGTCGTCACCGCGAGATCAAGCTGGATCGTCTTTTTGCCGAAATGTTCCAGAAAATAACCGTCGATCTCTGCCGAATCGCGCAGATCGGGGTCTTCCCATTCGCCGCCGAACACACAGCCCACAATGTTATGATATTGCAGCAGGCGGCTGCCTAACCCGCCGCGCCCGGCCCAATCTTCGACCGGGGTGAACGCTCCCTTGCGGATCGGGCTGGACCCGATAGCGCCCTCTTTGGTATAGAGCGCCGCTGGGCCAACGGCAAAAATCCGCACGTGGTTTTCGGGGTATTCCCTGGCATAACGATCATAAAGCGACTGCTGCAACGCGAAGAATCCGATCAGCGGGCGGCCCTCATGATCGGCATAGCCGGCCCAGATCGGCTCAGCGTTGACCGGCTCTAACCGCACATGAATCTCGCCCGCTTTGTGATTCAGCAGCAGCACACTGGGGACAGGCGCTTTACCTCGCAGCGCCACATAGTTCACCCCCACCCCGTGAAAGGTGTAGGCTGCGCCGCCCATGCTCGATACATAAAAACTTTCCCACTGCGGACTCCAGGCGCAAAACACCAGCCGCCGCGATCCGGGAATGCTGCTGCCCGCCAACAGCCCTTCACCAAACGTGAAACTATCGGGGTAACTCTTATAACGCTGCCAGCCGAAATCGACCGGGCCGAGAATAGCAGGGTCTTCAGTCGGGCGCAGATACCAGTGTCCATTATTCAGATGAACGGTGAGTTCGCGTTGCAAAACAGGATAGGTCATTGATGGAATCTCCTGTGAAAATAGCTTTCAGTCCTCAGCTTTCAGCAAAAAGCAGGGTTGTTACTGTAGGGACGCGGCGAAACTGCGCCCAGTTTTTGAGGAGGCGGCGCATAGCATAACGCACGCCCAACCGCCTTACAATAGCTTAACCGCCTGACAGCGGGGGGATCATCATCACATCGTCCTGTTCATTGAGCGGGGTGTCCAGCCCGTTCAGAGCATAGATCGGCTGGCTGTTGACCAGCAGCAGCATATCAGGAAAAAGCTGCCCGTCATCATCCAACAGGTGAGCTGCCAGCGCCGGGTGATCGCGCCGGAGAGCGTTGAGCAGACCGCGCACGCTGTTTTCGGTCCCCATATGAACGTCCACGACTTTTCCGCCCGCCGCTGTACGCAGTCCCCCGATCAGCCGCACGTGATAAACAGCCATATGCTGCTCCTCATTCATTTTGAGTTTTCGTAGGGGCGCGGCGCCGCCGCGCCCAAGATCATTTACAGACAGATTATGCGTATACAATTCAGCGGCTGCCCACAGATGGGCCGCCCGTTAAAAATTGGGCGCAGACCCCACAAAACCGCTAAAACTAGACGGTATAGGCAAGGTTGAGGAGACATGATGAATTTACGTCGGCGTTTATCCTGGATCGCGGCAGTATTGGGAATAGGATTATTGATCCTGGCCCTGCTTCCACTGCCTGGCACCACTTCTTCACAAGGCGTAGGGGATACCCTGGCCCGGCTCCAAAACACGATCATTCCTCCGCGTGACCGGGTGGACCTGGCAAAACGACTGCTCGGTGTGACCAACATTCCCGAACCCCCCACCCAGGCCCCGCCCGAACTAGAAATCGGCGCGGTCGTCCCTTTCACGGCGGAAAATTTGGGAGAACATTATACCTTTACGGTAGATGCAGAGTTGGTTTACAAGACCGAGCATATTTATATGTTCGTCGAAGCCAACCAGCCGGTCGACCAGGCCGGAATCAAAAAATCCGCAGATGCATTTGAAAACCTGATTCGCCCCAAAGTACATGAAGTATTTGGTTCAGAGTGGTTCCCCGGTATTGACGGCGATCCGCATATCTATATCCTGCATTCCACGCGCCTGGGCGACTTTGTGGCGGCCTATTATGGCAGCCGGAGCCAATACCCTAAAGCAGTAGAACCCGGCTCAAACGAACACGAGATGTTTTATGTCAACCTGGATGCGATTGGCGATACGATAGGCTCGGAGTATTACGAGAGCGTGCTCGCCCATGAATTCCAGCACATGGTGCATTGGACGGTGGACGAAAACGAGGATAGCTGGCTGAACGAGGGCCTGTCTGAACTGGCGACATTGATCACCGGCTATGGTTCCAGCGGATTCGCGCCGGGTTTTCTCACGGCGCCGAACATCCAGTTGAATCACTGGCCGGAAAACAGCGGGGAGCGTCCTGCGCATTACGGCGCGGCCTACCTGTTCACCGCCTACTTTTACCAGCGTTACGGTGAGCAGGCTACTACGGCCCTGGTGCGCGATCCGGCCAATGGGATGGAAAGTGTTGATCGTACACTGGCAGCCATAGGCGCAGTTGATCCAGCGACAGGCACGCCGGTCACGGCGGTGGACTTGTTCGCGGACTGGCTGGTGACCAACCTGCTGATGGACTCTTCGGTTGGCGATGGCCGTTATAATTACACGCTGGATGGTCTGAACAACTTGTCGCCCGCCTCGATCACCCGCGCGCTGGCCCTTGACGGGCAGCCGTTGTCCCTGCAAGCGCCGCAGTGGGGCGCGCAGTACCTGCCAATCAACGCAAATCCCACCCAAATCCGACTGACCTTCAAGGGAAATGAAACCGTCCAGGTCGTTCCAACCAACGCCCACAGCGGGCAGTATATGTGGTGGTCTAACCGCGCCGATGTCAGCGATATGCGCCTGACGCGGGAATTTGATCTCAGCGGTGTAAGCAGCGCCACCCTCAAATTCTGGACGTGGTATTTTATCGAAGACCAATGGGATTACGGCTATGTGATGGTATCTACCGATGGCGGCGCGACCTGGACACCGCTTTCGACGGCGCGCACTACCACCGAAAATCCACATGGCAACGCCTACGGCCCCGGTTATACCGGGCAAAGTGAAAATTGGGTCGAAGAGGTCGTTGATCTCACACCCTATGCCGGGCAGCACATTCTGCTGCGTTTTGAATACATGACCGATGATGCCGTCACCCAGCCCGGCATGATCATCGATGATGTGAGTATCCCCGAAATTGGCTACACCGATGATTTTGAGACCGGCGAAGGCGGCTGGCTGCCAGAAGGTTGGGTTTGGATGGATAACGTGCTGCCTCAACGTTTTTTGGTGCAGGTGATCCAGCCAGGGAACTCGACGGCGCCTGTCACTCGTCTGTTGGATATGGACAGCCTGCCCCAGGGAGAATGGGAATTGGCGGTGGACGACAATACGATAATCGTAGTGTCTGGCCTGGCTCCGATCACTACCGAAACAGCGGACTATGTGCTGACGTTGGCTCCAGTGCCGTAAGGGCGAATTCACAAAAAATTTCGCCCAGTCTGTGCCTGTTTTGCATAGACTCTAGTTATTGACCATTGGATCAGGCGACAGCGAAAGTGAGATGTATTGGAATGAATGAGAAAGTATGGCTAACAAATCGCCCGGTTCGCCTGATCCTGGTCATGGTGCTGCTGGCGGTCAGCTTATCCCCCTGGGTTGCTCAGACTCCTGTTCAGGCCCAGGACGGCAAACAAAAACCGCTGCTCTCATGGGCCGATGCACCGCTGCCACCCCGTCACCGTTCGCAGGCGGATTGGCTGGTCGATGTAGGTTGGGAAACCGCCGATGATATGTACGGCCCGTTTCCGACCCATGAATATCAGGTCGGGGACACCGAAGACTTTATCCCGCTGGGCAGCGAGGGGGACAAAACCAGGGTATTTATGCTGGCAGAGCGCACTCCTCACGCCTATTTCTGGTTTGAGCGCGGCAGTTCTTTCGATTCCGCCGATCTGGAATACACCGCCGATTTTTTTGAAAACCACATCTGGCCGCTGAATCATGACATTTATGGTGAAGAGTGGAATCCCGGCATTGATGGCGACAGCCGGATACATGTCGTGGCCCAAAGTTCAGTTGGTTATGGGATCATGGGGGCGTTTAACCCAGAGGATCTATGTCCCCGCTCAGTTTGCCCAGAGAGCAACCAGCGCGAAGTGATCTATATCAGCCTGGATACAGCGCCATTCGGCTCAGATGAATTTCTGACCACGCTGGCGCACGAACACCAACACCTGATCCAATATCATGTCGATGGCAACGAGCAGCGCTGGTTCAACGAAGGGCTGTCCCAATTAGCCGAACATCTCAATGGCTTTCATCCCGATACCATTGGCAGTTATAACATGATCGACTATCTCAACGACCCCGATCACTCGTTAAACGGTTGGTCAGTGGATGGGTACGATTTGGGCATCTACTACGGCGCGGGTTACCTGTTTATGGTCTACCTGTACGAGCGTTTTGGGCTGGATTTTATGCGGCTGTTGGTCCAAACCGATTATGATGGACTGGCGGCAGTCCAGGGAGCTTTGGTCGCCACCGGGCAGACGGTCAGTGTCGATCAGGTATTCGCCGATTGGATTTTGGCGAACTATCTCGACAGCCCGTATGCCGGCAGCGGCCAGTATTATTACCAGTCGCTCGACCTGCCCAACCCCATTACCCCTGCTCCGCTGCATCTAACGAAAAATAACACGGTTTATAACGCGACGGTGCATCCCTATGGGGCTGATTATTTGAGCCTGAGAGAAGCGGGCGATTATAAACTGAGTTTTGATGGCAGCGACTCGACCCAGGTGATCGAAACCACGCCGCATTCGGGCGATTGGATGTGGTGGTCGTATAACAACGGCAGCAGCGCCGCCCGCCTCACCGGAGCATTTGACCTGACCGGCCTCGCAACGGCGACACTGACGTTTAATGCCTGGTGGAATGTCGAGGATGATTTTGACTGGTTCCAGGTCGTAGTATCGGACGACGGTGGGCAAACCTGGGAACTGGTCAATGGCGAGCGGTCAGCCTTGGCGGGGGAAAAAGCGCCCGGAGCCTACTACAGCGGCGATTCGATGAGCTGGATCGAAGAAAAGATCGATCTCAGCGCCTATGCCGGAAAATCCGTGCTGATTCGCTTTGAATACCTGACCGATAATTCGGTCACGCTAGAAGGGGTAGCGTTGGACAACATCCGCCTGATCGAGCTTGATACAGCGGATAATACCGAACAAACCGAATCCGTCTGGAAACCAAACGGTTTTTTGCGCGTGCCAGACACCGTACCGCAGCATTGGTCGTTGGCGGTAGTGGTACATGGGCCAGAAAAACAGGCCAGCGTCCAGGTGGTGACATTAGACGACCTGAATACCGGGCGCGTTTCGTTCACTATACCAGAGGGCGGATCGGCGGCGGTGGTGATCGGTGGCATGGCGCCGTTCACGACGATCCCAGCCGCTTACAAGATCGCGGTACAACGTAATTAACCAAATGCTTGACACAACAGAACATTAGTGCTACACTGACTCCTGAAAGGTTAGAAAACAATAACTATCTATCTACAAATTCTATGGGGCGCAGTAAGCAGCGCCTTAACCAAAACAATTTATGGATAGATACTTAAAGGGAGCGGTGACACTTGACTTTAGAGTTTGAGAAAGTTGTGCCGCAGGTAGAACGGATGGGGCGTGCCCTGGCCGCCCAAAACCTCGATGATACCCAGCGCACGCTCGCTGCCTGGGAATTTTTCCTAACCCTCGGCGACCTCGATGCCATCTGGACTCGCATCAAGTTAGCGCGTGAACGTGACGCGGGCTTTCGCGGGGCGGCTCCGCTCTACGAAGCTATCAATCAAGCCTATCCCCTGCCTTCAGCCCCAGCACGCGCCACCATCCTTGCGGCGGACGGATCGCAGATTTACCCCAACGCGCACGGATCAGCGCTGTTTTACCTGACCAACATCGGCGTATTCGTTTTTCATCACGGCGTAGATGAACTGCCCGAACAGATCACCGAACCGCGCCTGCACTACTCCCCTACCGAACTGCACGACAGCGAAGGCCACTTGATCGCCAACGAAGCCGTCAATGCGCGGCGCAACGTAGGCGAGATCGAAGTCTTGGCCCGCGAATCCTGGCGGCGGCACGAGATTCCTGCGCCGCTGCTGGCGGTGCGCGATGGTCCGCTGCTGTTTTGGGTGGGCAAAGATGTGCCGGACGGTAAAGAACTGCAAGATCGTTACCTGGGAGTCATGGTCTGGCTGTTGGACACACATGCTGCCATGGTCCGCGAACACGGCCACGCCGCCAGTTTGGTAGGTTATGTGGATCGTCCAACCAGCGCGTTTGTCGTCAGCCTGCTGCATTTGCTGAGCCTGGAGGCAAGCGAAGTGCGCAGAACCGCGCTCGATACCAACGGCGTGTTAGAAGGTCTGGTCGACCAGTTCTTAATGTTCAAACTGCTCAAACCCGGCGAACGTTCGGCGCTGCTGGTCCAGCAGTCTCCCCAAAACAAACGGTATCATGACAAGGGCGAAAGCTATGAGATCGCCTTTTTTTATCTGAACGTGGGCAGCAGCGGTGATTATCATTTGGCGCGCGTCGAAATGCCGATGTGGGTAGCGCGGGTGCCGGAACGAGTCGACGAGGTCCACGCGCTGATCTATCACCAGTGCCAGGTAATGTGGCGTTATCCCTATGCCCTCACCCGGGCTGACGAACTGGCCGTGGTGCGCAGTCATGAACGCAGCCAGTTGAACGAATTAATCGAGATCGAACTGCGTAGAAATCAGCAGCAGGTCGAACATTCAGAGAAACTAGAGTCAAAAGTGGTCCGGCATGGCCGCACCACTTACAGTCAAAAACACAAATAATCGGGGCGGGGCTTGCCGCGCTCAATCAATGTAGGGATGCGGCACTGCCGCGCCCAATGAGTGTAAGGAATATTGGATGAACGATCAAACACAGCAGCCTATCATCGGAAGCGTTTTGCGAGCCAGCACGACCGGCTTTGTCTGCGGTACACGCAGCCAGGAGATCGTACACCCGACTT
>JACRBK010000152.1 GCA_016234525.1 Chloroflexota bacterium | reverse complement strand
ATCTTCCAGGGCTTCATTAAACATGCCCAGTTGATGATACGTCAAACCGCGATTGTGATAAGCGCACGAATCGGTGGGGGTGATGCGCAGCGCCCGATCATAATCCGCCAGTGCCGCGTTATATTGGCCCATCTCAAAATGCACGTTGCCCAGGTTGTAGTATGCGGAACTCAATGTGGGGGCTAACAAAATTGCCCGGTTGTAATCGGCGGCAGCCTCAGTGAGTTGGTTCATGGCATGATACGTCACCCCGCGATTGAGGTAGGTCTTGGGATTATCGGGCATCAACCGCGTCGCCTCATGATAGTCGGCCAGGGCGCGCTGGTAACTGCCGATGGCGGAGTGAGTATCTCCCCGCGATAGATAAGCCTGTCCATCCGCCTGATTCAACCGCAGCGCCTGGTTCAAATCGTCAAGCGCAGCATTATAGTTCCCCAAAGCACTGTAGATCATTCCCCGGCGGCAGTAGGCTTCTGCCAGATTCGGATCAATTTTGAGCGCCTGGATATAATCTTTGAGCGCGTCCTGCTCCCGATTGAGCGCCTGATAGGTTTTGCCGCGCAGCAGATAACATCCCGCGTCGGCAGGGCTGAGCATGATAGCTCGTTCCAGGTCGTCCATCGCCTCACGATGCTGGCCCCGGTTGTGATAAATCGACCCACGCAGCGTATAAGCGCGTGATCCCTGCGCATCGAGACTGATAGCTTTGTTATAGTCTTCGAACGCCTCGTCAGTTTTGCCAAGCAGTTCAAACGTCAGCCCGCGATAATAATAAGCCGGGGCCAGGGTGGGGTTTTGGCGCAGCGCCTCGGTAAAGCTGGCCTGCGCAGCATCGTGATCGCCTTGCAGCCGCTGGACCAGTCCCCGCCGAAAATAAGCTTCGGCCAGCGTGGGATCTATTTGGATGGCCTGGGCATAATCTTCCAGGGCGCGTTCATAATGCCGAATACGATCATGGCACAATCCCCGGCGATAATACGCCTGGGCGTTCGACGGCTCAAGCGCAATCGCCCGGCTGTAGGCTTTGAGCGCGCTGGCGTAATCGGGGACGCGAAACGCCGTATTCCCTTGTTCAAGCGCGATACGCGCGGCCTGAGGATCGCGCGCGGGGGCGTTCAGATGTGGCAGAAGCTGCCGGATCGCCCCCTCTGGATCGCGGGAAAAATCAACCGTGGGAGCGCTCTCCAATCCATAATGAACAGCATGTCGTTCGCGCAGCACGATGAGGACTGGTTTGTTGAGTCGCTTAAAATAAACCCACTCGCTTTCGACTTCGCGTGATCCATCTGCCGCCTTAGACCACACCAAGATCATGTGGGTACAGACGTTGAGCGCACGGTTGACGGCCTGATGCCAGTTTTCGTCCGCTTGAATATCTCGCTGGTCGATCCAGGCATACAACCCCATGGCGTGCAGATTTTCATACAGCCGCAGCGCGAAACCTTCGTCGGCGTTCTCATAATTGATATAGATATAAGGTGAAGCAGGTTGTGTTGCCATTGGCTATTCCTATAACCTGTCCGCCTACTGCCGGATTGATCAGGATGCTCAATAGTATATGGCATCCGACCTTTCTAGGCAATGATGCGCAGCAGTAGCTCTAAAGGATTAATCTCTCCACCAATCAGTAAGGCTATCCCGGATAGAACAGCCCAAAAAATTCGGCGTGCCAGGCGGCTGACAAAAATCTCGCACCACCAGCCCTTTGCGCCACGCAGCAGGGCGAACAAAAAAACGGGTTCGGCGTTTTCGTGAGTGATTTTGAAGTTCGAACCAGAAGTCGCATCTATTCCAGCAACGTCGTCCATACTTCCCATATCATCACTGTTTGGGAGGTCATATTGAGGCGGAATCCGGCTGGCTCTCCCTGGGTTTTTCCAGGGCTGCGCTGGTACAATATTGTGCGGTGGGGGAACGAAACGACTTTCCGCCGCCGCCGGGGGTGCATAGTTACCTTTTGCTTGTTTGTCTTTTGGCAAAATGTAATAATATGCCCCACCATCATCCCCCGGGTGAGCGTCAAACACAGAATCGTCTACGGTGGTACGGGTCACATAAGGCGGCGGTGACGCCTTTACAGTACCCGGTACTGCACCACCACTGCTGTGGGCAGAACGGCTAGAAAGTGACATCTTGTAGTCGCTCCTTCAGTGAATAGGTATGATGTTTTAAAGAACGAAAAATATGATTAGCCCGATCATTGGAATGACGCACACGCCCATCCAAACCAGCATCCGGCCCAATGGACTGGTTGGAGTAGAATGACAACACGATACAATCACATTTCCAGCAGCATCTACGCGAATTTGATAAGCGTTCTGCTGCTGAGAACCTTTTAGAGTAGCGATAGTCATCTGGCTGTCGGCTTGGTACACTATATTTGCCAGATAGCAGTGTTTAAACCCCCGGGCGATCTTCATCGCCTGGTGTTTTTGTTCTATCGGTGAGAGTACAGTTGCCTCCAGCAGAGAGCAGGGCGCTCCGGCTGCTGGAAAAACCGATGACAAACTTGGGGACGGCGAATCCGCGTTTACCGGCCCACGACAGCGCATTGTGCTGTCGTTCATCAACCGTTCACGCGCGATCCTGGCGCTGGATCGGGGGGATTGGTTAAAATTGGTCCGCCGTGAGTTTATCATATCAAACAAAATTTAAACCAATTATCTACTAAATTCTAACACGATATGCTATTATTAAACGGCTTGTATTAGTTTGTCAATAAGTTGTGGCTTTATGTTACTCCTACAATTGAAAACGGGTGGTAATAAACTGTCCGTATTGGTAAAACAAGGAGGTCAAAGTGCACCTTTTGTTAGTGAGACATGGTCAGAGTTATGTGAATTTGGATGATTGGCAGAACGGATATGTTGATATTGGTCTGACTCCGTTAGGACAGCAGCAGGCCGAATTGGTGAGCCTGTGGTTAGCGAAACATATCCAGATTACTGCATTGTATACCAGTACAATGGCACGCGCTATTGAGACGACCGCTTATGTTACACGGGCTGCTGGGGTTGTTGCGCAGCCTGATGACCGGATACGCGAGTATGGCAACTGTCACCCTGATGGACGGCCACTTCCACCCGAAGCCATGCCCGTCAAATATCCTGATTATTGGAGCACCACGCATCCCTATAAGCTCATGAACGGCGAGGGTGAAAGCTGGATGATGTTTCGCGCTCGTGTGGGAGCATTTATCGACGATGTACTGGCGCGCCATGCCGGCACGACTCCCGAATCAACCGTCGTCGTGGTGTGTCACGGGGGAGTGATCGACGCCGTATTTGATTTTATCATCAATAATGGAGCCTATCGCCGCATGGAACTGCTTACCTACAACACAGGGATCACTCACTGGGAATATAACGCTCAGTCAACCCACGAGCCCTGGGGGCTGCGTGCGCACAATATGACCTATCATCTGGCAGCTACGAACGGACATTGGGCCGAAGTGTTGGGTAGAGTGCATGTGGTCTCTACGCAAGAACAGGAGTAACTTTCACTTTCGGGGAACCTGAAACCTTCTTTGATCGTCTTGATCACATACGTGCTTTTTTAGGTATTTATGGGAGCGAGGAGAACAATCAATGATGAAAAGAGTTGTTTCGGGATTTCTGATTGTGACCATGTTGATCGCGTTTTTGTTGATACTCAGCGGACAAACAGTCAGCGCGGGGCCTCAAACAAGCGCGGGCGGAATCGTGTATGCCAGCCTGCCGGACGAAGCAGCGCTGTATCTCAACGATATAGTATTCGTGCGTGACACCGTGACTTTGCCCGGCGAAGATGTGCGTGTGCTGCTGCCGCCTGGCATGTTTCCTGGCACATTGATCCTCACCGAAGATGGTGCGCGCGTGCGGAATTATCGTCTTTCCGGCCAATCGGCGGATGTCTATTTCAGTCAGGCTGCTTATAACTACGGCGGCAGTTCCTACGGAGTCGGCGGTATATCCTATATCCTCACCTGGACTCCTAACACCGCGGCTGCCGAATCACGTGAAATCAAACTTGAATATCTCATGTCGGGAGCTTACTGGACACCGAATTATGACATGCGCATCGAAAGTGAATCTTCGGTCAATCTGGCTTTTTTTGCTGAGATTTACGACTCCGGCCTGATGCTGGAAGAAGCTACCGTTTATCTGATGGCGGCGCGGGTGGATTTGAGCCAACAGATTGATCAGGTTTCGCAGATGACCTTTAATCAGGTAGCGGTGGGGTATGAGCAAACTGGTGTCTCGCTGCCCGATCTGGGCGTGGGAACCATCGATTTACAGCATATCTACCCGGCAGGGCTGGTATCGGCGCAGCCAGGAGATACGGTCTATCTCAACTTGGCCGATTCGACATTAAAGGCCCGGCGGCTGCATGTCTGGAACGCGC
Organism: Chloroflexota bacterium; assembly: GCA_016234525.1. Taxonomy (GTDB): domain Bacteria; phylum Chloroflexota; class Anaerolineae; order Aggregatilineales; family Aggregatilineaceae; genus JACRBK01. The sequence continues at coordinate 418 of JACRBK010000152.1, read as the reverse complement.
GCGAGGATCAGCAGGTCGGTGTGATCTATAAAGTTACAAATGATACCGAAGTCCCATTTGCCGAAGGGATCGTTCGCACCTATCAGGATGGTCTGTTTATGGGCAGCGATTTCATCGAAAAGACTCCCATCGGCAGTGAAGGTAGCGTTACCGTCGGTCATCTACCTGATGTGCGCGTCAGTCGTTCGGAAAGCCAGGAATATAATGGCGATGCCATCAGGGATTATTACCTGTATTCAGTGACGCTGGATATCGAGAACTTTGGGCAGGAAGATGTGGATTTGATCGTGCTGGATGCGTGGTTACAGCAAGCGTGGGATTTTGAATTCTCACGGGAACCTGTACGCCAACCGGATAACCTGCTGCGCTGGGAAATCAAAGTGGCGGCAGGTGAAAAGATCACCATCACCTACAAGTT
>JACRBK010000151.1 GCA_016234525.1 Chloroflexota bacterium | reverse complement strand
GCACAACGCGCTCAAACGCGCCCAGATCGATCCCCGCCACATTCGCGCGGTGTGGGTCGGCAGCGAGAGCCACCCCTACGCCGTGAAACCGACTTCAACGATTGTCGCGGAGAGCATCGGCGCGGCCCCGAATATCGAAGCCGCAGACCTGGAATTCGCGTGTAAAGCCGGGACGGAAGCTATGCAGGCCGGGATCGGTTTTGTCGGCAGCGGCATGGCGCGGTACGTGCTGGCGATTGGCATGGATACCGCCCAGGCACGCCCATCGGATGCGCTCGAATATACGGCGGCATCGGGCGGCGCAGCGTTCATTCTCGGCGCGGCAGAAGAAAGTCTCGCGTTGGTGCAGGGCAGTTATTCCTATGTGACCGATACGCCGGACTTCTGGCGGCGCGCGCACGAAGTGTATCCTACGCATGGGGATCGTTTTACCGGGGAACCTGCTTATTTTCAGCACGTCGTCAGCGCGGGCGAGCGTATCATGGAAATGATGGGGACTACCCCTGCCGATTATAAGTGGGCGATCTTCCACCAACCGAACGTGAAGTTCCCACAGCGAGCAGCGCAGCTTCTCGGTTTTAACGAGGCGCAGATCGAACCGGGCCAGCTTTCTAACCTGATCGGCAATGTGTATGCCGGGTCGTGCATGATCGGCCTGACCGCCACACTCGATATTGCTGAGCCGGGGGATCGGATTCTAATGGTCAGTTACGGCAGCGGGGCCGGATCGGATGCGTTCGATCTCCTGGTCGGGGATCGTATCACCGAGCGCCGCGACAAAGCGACGCGCACCCGTGATTATATCGCGCGCCGCACCGAAATTGATTATGCGCTCTACGCGCGTTACCGGGGCAAGCTGTTGGTGGATTAGGGAGTAATTGGGAATGCGCGACGTATCAATCGTAGGAATCGGACAAATCGCCGTTGGCGAACATTGGGAGATGGGCCTGCGCCAGTTGGCGCTCGGCGCGATCCAGGCGGCGCTGAAAGACGCGGGCATGGATCGTATAGAAATGCTGATCGTCGGCAACGCGCTCAGCGGCAATCTCAGCGCCCAGAATCACGTTGGCACACTGATCGCGGATTTCGCGGGCATGGCGGGGATCGAGGCGCTGCGTGTCGAAGCGGCGGATGCTTCCGGCGGGTTGGCGCTGCGCCAGGGTTATCTGGCGATAGCGAGCGGCCTGGTCGATAGCGTGATGGTGTTAGGGGTCGAAAAAGCCACCGAACGCAGCGGCAGCGAACGTGACACGGCGCTGGCAACGGTGTTGGATGCGGATTATGAAGCCATGCCCGGCGCGGTCCCGGCGGCAATGGCGGCGCTGCTGATGCGGCGTTATATGCACGAACACGACGTCAAGCTGGACCAGTTCGAGCCGTTCAGCCTCAACGCGCACGCGAACGGGGCGCTGAATCCTAACGCGATGTACCGTAACAAAATGCGTCCGGGAGCGTTCGCTAAAGCGCCCATCGTGGCGGACCCGGTGAACCTGTTCGACAGCGCGCCCGAAGGCGACGGCGCAGCGGCGGTGATCCTGACCACCACTGAACGCGCGGTGGATATGGTCCCGCGCCCGGTGCGTATTCGGGGCAGCGCGGCGGCAACGGATACCCTCGCGCTGCACAACCGCGCCGATATGATGTTTCTGCGGGCGGCGAATCTGGCCGCTGGGCGAGCTTATACCCAGGCGGGTATCGGGCCGAATGACCTGCATCTGGCCGAACTGCACGACAGTTTTACGATCCTGACCGCCCTGCAACTCGAAGCAATTGGTTTTGCCCGGCGCGGCGAAGGTTGGAAACCTGCCGTCGAGGGGTTGATCACGCGCCAGGGCCGTCTGCCGATCAGCACTTTCGGCGGGCTGAAAGCGCGCGGTAATCCGTTAGGCGCGACGGGTGTTTATCAAGCCGTCGAGATCGCGCTGCAACTGCGCCGCGAGGCAGGCGATAATCAGGTGGATAACGCACGGTTGGGGCTGGCGCTCAACCTGGGTGGGTTAGGCAGCACCGCCGTCGCCCACATTTTAGAGCGCGTGGAGTAATTTCCCACTCAAAAATCAGACGGTGTATACTCAAGACGGCGCACGCGAGCAGCGTGGAGCCGTCTTTTTCTGTCCTAACAGGAGTAACCGTTGATGGTAAGCCTCTTTATAGGGACAATAATTTTGGGGTGCGGCTTAGTTTGCCTGATCTTCCTGAGTGTATTTTTTTTAGCCGCCCGGCAACAAGAACAGTCTGCCCTGGCTTCTGGCTATCACCAGTTTTTGATTCCCCTGGCCGGATTATTTCTAATGATATCCGGCAGCATCATGGTGACTAACGCGACTAAGAATATAGCAGGGGGCTTATGTCTGATAGCGGGCTTTGTTGGCATGTCTTATTGGATGGAAAGTTTTTACAACTATTCGCCAGAAGTACGGCGCTCTGGGTTAGAACAATACTGGTTTGTCCAGTTTTGCCTCGCTGCCGCCGGAATAGCGGCTATCATTGGAATAAGTTGGGTATTTCTGGCTGTCGGGGGCAGCCTCATGATCATAGGTGCTGCCTGGATAACAGGAATTATTGTCTGTTTTATGTATCTGGCGACAGTATTAACAAGCGGCCCGAGCAGATTGGTAAACTCGACTAAAGGGTATCCCTCTAGCAAGTCAGCGTCAAACAAGGCTCGACGGCTCATTGTCATAGGCTCAGTAAGCGTCTTTTTAGCTATCATAGGCAGCTTGGCTACGGCAAATCTGTTTATCACAGGTAGCCCCATCATAAACGGTATCCTCGTGATCATAGGTGGTGTATGGATGATGGCAGAAATTACCACCTACATTAAGGTTCTGTCATCAGCGGCTAAACGCAGCAGGTCTACAAAACCGCTAGGAAGTTATCTTCTTGACCATCCAGCTCACTGGCTCAGCACTGCGGGTGGAATAGGCACCTTTTTAACTCTTGTAGGCAGCTTAATGGTGGTAAACGCCATAACATCCCCGCTAGCGGCGAGTGTCTTTTTGGGAGGACTATACGGCGTATGGCTGATTTTGTATAGGGGTGTGCGCTTCTATTGGGAACTAACGCGCCATGATCCTCGCAAGGACAAAGAAAAAGACAAGCCCAAACGTAAGCGCAAAAACGAGGAACTGCTGGGAAAATAATAAGAGAGAAAGAGACTCTGGCGGTTGTTTTATGTTTTGGCGGGGCCATTGATGGTCCCGCTCGTATTGAGCCGGGGTCTTCAGGCCCCGGCGGATCACGCCAACCCAAACGCCCGGTAAGGCACCTCAACCGGGGAACCGTTGGCGAAAACTAACTCCCCCGTGCCTAATTCCGCCGTCCATGACCAGATGGTGCGGATCCCCCGGCGTGTCTTGGGCATCCAGCACACGCCGCGCGGATACGGCAGACTCAATATCCCTTGCATATCCCCCGCCGTGACCGGCCCCGAACGCGCCGCGAACCACTGTCGCAGCGTGCACAGCCGGGGATAGCTGCTTTGTGGGCGGCGGCGCATGTATTCGCAGTGGGCCATTTCATCCGATTGGAAATGGTTAGTCGCCACGATAAAGCCGCTGTCAGACCGGCGGACAACCACCCGGCGCGGCGATGCTTCGACCACCGCCAGATCACCGCTGGAATCAGCCACCAAAAAATTGATGGCGCGGGCATGGCGAACACGCTGCAAAAAGTCGATGGCTTCCTGCGTGCTGTGGCAGCGATCTAACACTGCCCGCACCGCGAGAAG
>JACRBK010000150.1 GCA_016234525.1 Chloroflexota bacterium | reverse complement strand
TAATAATGACGAAGATCGGGCGCGTATCATTATTGCGATTGCGCGTGCGTTCGCGTTCGTCATGGGGTCATCGTTCTCTGCGATGGTTGGTTTCTTCGGCATGAATATGGCAGTGCAGGGTAATGTCCGTGTAGCAGCAGCAGCAGATCGCGGTGGCTATCAGGAAGCTCTGAAGATTGCCTATCGTTCGGGGACCATCACCGGCATGTTGACGGACGGCTTGGGCCTGTTCGGCGGTACGATGATCTTCATCGTCTTCGGCAAGGCTTCTCCCGATGTGCTGCTAGGCTTCGGCTTCGGTGGTACGCTGTTGGCGCTGTTCATGCGCGTGGGTGGCGGTATCTACACCAAGGCTGCCGACGTGGGTGCTGACCTCGTCGGTAAAGTCGAAGCGGGTATGGAAGAAGACGATCCCCGCAACGCTGCCGTGATCGCCGACCTCGTCGGTGACAACGTGGGTGACTGCGCCGGTATGGCGGCAGACATCTTCGAGTCTTATGAAGTCACCATCGTTTCCAGCCTGATCTTGGGCCTGGCGCTGACCGCTATCAATGGCGAACTCTATTGGATCGTTCTGCCGTTGTTGGTGCGCGGTGTCGGTGTAGTAAGTTCTATCGTTGGGACGTATGCCGTGTCGATGTGGAACGTGGACGATGCCGAAGAGGCAATGTTCAAGAGCTACGAAATTTCGAGCGGTATCACCATTATCTCGACGTTCCTGATTGCCTGGCTCTATGCCGGACAACTTTCGCTGGCGACCCTGGTCGCGGTTGGTGTGGCGTTAGCCGTAGCTTTTAACCCGCTCACCGCATACTCGACTAGCGCGAAGGGCAAACGTGTACACACCATCGCGGCGGCGACTCGCTTAGGCCCGGCGTCGGTCATCCTCGAAGGTCTGTCGTTGGGCTTTTTGTCCAGCGTATGGGCATTGTTTGTTGTGGTGGCGAGTATTGGGGCGGCGATCTTGGTCTACAGCACCGATTTTCCTGATGAACTAAAACTTCCGGCGGTTATCGCTGGGGTAGTGTTGTCAGTGATCTGGGTGGTACGTGGCCGGATGCGTGGACACATGGTCGAGGGCTTCTTCCTGGCCCTGTGGACGATGGTTTTCGCCCTGTTCCTGATCAGTATGCATCAGGTTCCCGAAATTCATCGTTTGAGCTACATTTTCTTCGGTGTAACCCTGATCGGTGTCGGTATGCTTTCGCACACTGGCAACAACGTCAGTATGGATACCTTTGGCCCGATTTCGGACAATGCCAACGGTATCGGTGAACTTGCCGGTATGGGACCCGAAGCGCGCCAGATCATGGCCGACCTGGACGCCGCAGGCAACACCACCAAAGCGATCACGAAGGGCGTCGCCATTGGTTCCGCCGTTATCGCGGCGGTGTCGCTGTTCGGTAGCTTCTTCGCCGACATCCAGCGCGTTGATCCCAACTTCGAGAAGGTCGTCAATATGGCCGATCCTATCGTGTTTGTTGGCCTGTTGATCGGCGGTTCGCTGCCATTTCTCTTCAGCGGCTTGTTGATCAAGGCTGTGAACCGCGCCGCTGCGCTGATTATGATGGAAGTTCGTCGTCAGCTTCACATCCCCGAAATCGCTAACGGTACCCGTACCCCGGACTATGCCCAGGCGGTCACCATCTCAACCAAATCGGCGCAGATGGAACTGATCCCAGTAGGGCTAATCGCCGTGCTGTCACCGATTGTTGTCGGTTTCCTGCTCAAAGAACAGGCGTTGGGTGGTTTCCTGGCGGGCGTCATCCTGTCCGGTCAACTGCTGGCGGTTTTCATGTCGAACGCCGGTGGCGCGTGGGATAATGCTAAGAAGTACGTCGAAGATGGTTATTATGGCGGCAAACGCAGCGAAAACCACAAAGCCAGCGTCGTCGGTGACACGGTCGGCGATCCACTCAAGGATACCGCTGGCCCTGCCTTGAACCCGATGATCAAAGTGATGAACCTGGTATCGTTGATCATTGCCCCGATTGTTGTGGAATACGAAGGTTACAGCGCAGCACTGCTCATCGGCGTGGCGATCTGTATCGTGTTGATCGTCTGGGGCGTGCGCCGCAGCGACCGTGAATCCATGTCTGAGGAAGATGTGGCAGATCGCATCACCGCGGAAATGGTCAAGTAGTGTCATAAATTTCCGGGGGAACGCAGACCCGCCGCGCTCCCCCGCCAATCTCAAACTGAAAACGCGACTAGTTGTGCCAAACCGCCTGCGAGTCGCGTTTTTATTTGGGTTCAATGTAGAATCTGGCTGTGCATGGCTTGGTTGAAACCTCAAAAAGAGTGTGCAATGGCGACCGCTTACGCTACTGACGAACGTTTTGATATTCATACCCTCGAAGGACATCCCGAATTTGCAGGCCGGTTGACGGCCATTCAGCAGCGCCTGGACGAAGACAATTTAATCGGGCGCTTGCTGCATATTGAGCCGCAGCCCGCCACCATGGACGAGCTTGGAGCAGTCCATACGTCTCGTTATCTGGAATTGCTAGCAAAAACCAGCGGGTTGACTAAGACAATTATGTGGGGAGCCGATACCTATATCACACCTCGATCATATGAGACTGCCCGGTTAGCGGCTGGGGCAGTGCTGCGTGTGGTGGATATGGTGATGAATGGACAGGCGGCAAATGGGCTGGCAGCCGTTCGGCCTCCCGGTCACCATGCGACTCCTTCGGATGCGATGGGTTTTTGTCTGTTGAACAATATTGCGATTGCCGCTCGTTATGCTCAGCGAGTGTATGGAATCAAACGGGTGCTAATCGTGGATTATGATGTGCATCACGGCAACGGCACACAGGAAGCATTTTATGCCGATCCAACCGTGTTTTATATTTCCACGCACCAATGGCCGCTCTACCCTGGCACGGGGTCCGCACGTGATGTTGGGGTAGGGGACGGCACAGGCAGCACGCTCAATATGCCGCTGCCCGCTGGGGTAGGGGATGAAGGTTATACCAGGGTTTTTGATGAGGTGGTTCTCCCTACGATTCACCGCTTTGCCCCAGAACTGATTCTGGTCTCAGCCGGGTTTGATGCCCATTGGGATGATCCCCTGGCGAATATGCGACTCTCGCTGTCCGGTTATGATCATCTGGCGCGGCGGCTGTTGGCTGAAGCGGTGTCATGCTGTGCGGGCCGTATCGTCTTTGTGCTCGAAGGCGGCTATAATCTGAATGCGCTGAGTCACGGCTGGGCTAATGTTGTCCGGATGCTGCTGGGAGACACCCAGCCGGTTGATCCATTAGGTGTTGAACATGGGGTTGAGCCGCTGCTGGACCCGCTTGTACAGCAAATTAAACACCTCCATAAACTAGCCTAATACTAACCTCGGTCATCTTGCGCTTTTATTCCAGGCATAGCATAATGAGGGTGCAGGCAGAGTCTGTAAATCCTGTTTAAGTGAGGCGATGATGGCCGAGACGGTTACTCTTCGAACATATTTGAATGAGCTGGACACGCTGTTAGAGCGCGGGGCTTTGACAGAAGTAGTCAGCCATTGCCGTCATATTTTGAAGCATTTTCCTCAAAACGCGGACACTCTGCGTATTTTGGGGAATGCGCTGCTTCAAAAAGGACAGGATGAAAATGTCGATGAGCATATCAAAGAATCGACTCAAATCTTCCAACGGCTTCTAAGTTTTTTCCCGAACGATTATGTGGCACACCTGGGCCTGAGTGAGATTCGTCAGCGCGACGCGAAGTTGGATCAGGCGATCTGGCATCTTGAGCGGGCCTATGAGCAGATTCCCGGCAGCCAACCGCTGCAACAAGCACTGCGTGAGTTGTATGTCAAACGCGATGGTGCGGGCCGCGCGTCCGAAAAAATCCAACTGACTCGTGCGGCGTTGGCACGCCAGTATATTAACGGTCAACTGTTTGATCAGGCCTTGATTGAACTGCGCACGGCTTTACAGCAGACTCCTGAGCGTATTGATTTGCAGGTTTTGTTAGCCGAAACTCTGTGGGACAGCCAACATCCGATTGAGGCGGCGGAAGAGGCTCTCAAGATTTTGAAGAAACTGCCGAAGTGTGTTCCGGCAAACCGGATTTTGGCGCGGCTGTGGTTAGATAACGAACGTCCGACAGATGCTCAGACGTTTCTTGAGCGAGTGGAAGCGATTGATCCCTATGCCGCTGCCGAAGTAGTTCGTCCAGGGGCAGAGAGTCAAGATCGAAACCTGATCCAACGGCTTGATTATCGTACTCAAGCGCAGTTGTCGGCAGCCTCCGAAACTCCGGACTGGGTGAGTGATCTTGGCGATATGGGCAGTAAGGGAAACCGGATCGATCTGCTCCAGGCCGCGGCATCTCAACCCAGCCAACCCGCCGCACCGGCGCGGACGGCGGTGGATGATGTTCCTGATTGGTTTTCGGATTTGGGATCCGATTTCCAGGCTTCTATACCTCCGGCACCTTCTGGCCCTTCTCAGCCCACAGGTTCGGCTTCTGCAGTCCAGCCTGCCGATATGGATTGGTTTAATGACCAACCTGCTGCGCAGCCTGCCGCTATTCCTTCGTGGTTTACCGAAGAGCCAGGCGCGTTGCCAACGCCACAAACCGCCGATCTGCCGACATGGTTCGCCGATGAATTTGAAGCCCAGTCTGCTCCGAGCGCGGATCCCTTCCCATCCTTAGACGATGATTGGTCGGCTCCGGCCTTAGCGACTTCTGCCGCCGAACAGGCCGCCGTCGATGCGGATTGGCTTTTCTCGGACGAAGATGACATCGCCGCCGCTCCCAGTGGGCCTACGGCTTTCAGCGATAGGACAGAAAGTGAGCCGTCGACTGGATTTACCGGACTGCTGGATGAAATTGGAACCTCACGTTCGGCAGAAATATTCGATAGTCTTCAAGACAGTGAGCCGGTTCCGCCAGACTGGTTAGCCGGTTTTGCTGATGATCCATTTGGCGCTGCGCCTCAACAGCCTGCTGATGAACCTGCTGCAAACGCTGGTTTTTCATTGGACGAAGATTTGTTTGCCCAGGCCCCATCATTAGATGAATTAGCACCACAAGATGACTTTGCCTGGCCGTCATTGGATGAACAGCCCCTTGAGTCGGTTGAGGCTCAAGCGCCCCTAGATATGGATAAGATGATGGACATGGATGATATGGCGTTTCTGGCTGCATTTGACGAGTCTGTGCCAGAAACACCCACAGAACTCCCGACGGCGGCTCCGGTAGAGTGGCTGGCCGAAACCAGCTCGTCTGAGGAAATCCAGAGTGCTGAGTTGGCGGCGTCGGCCGTGCCTGAATGGCTGCCGGACCTTAGAGCGCCTGATTCATCAGAACAAACTGCATCCTCTGAACCGGCAGTGTCTGGCTCCAACGATTGGCTGTCCGATCTTCGGGCGGCGGCGGATATATGGGAAGACGATGAAAGCCTATCAACGGATGAACCGGCGGCTGATTTTGAAGCTGAGCGTCCGCGGGAAGAAGCGCCCGATCTTGCTCCGGCTCAAACGAGCGATTGGGTAAGCGAAACTAACGCCGCTGCGAATCTGTGGGACGAAGATAAAACGTTTTATGGCTTTGATCAGCCCGCAGACCAAGAAACCGCGCCATCTCAGTCTGAAATGTCGGCGTCTGAACCTGAAGTGGCTGAACCTGCAACCGGCGCAGCAGAACTTGAGTCTGCGCCCAACTTCTGGGATGCGAATGAGACGGTTTATACGTTTGAAGCGCCGTCGAGTGAGCCTGCCGCTGCACCAGAACTGCCGACTGCTGAGGCGGGGTCAACTGAGATTGACGACTGGATGACCGACCTGGAATCCGCTAATGATATGGACCTGCTAGCCGAGTTAGGACAGGCTCAGGCTCAAGCGCCTGCTCCTGATTTGTTTGCTGAAGAGGCTTCTGAATCCGATCAAATTGAACCGGCGGAATTACCGGATTGGGTGCGTGACACGCTGCCCACTGCTGGATCACAGGCAGAAATTCCGCCCCTGCCGGTAGTAGATGAGGGCTTTATGGAATTGTTCGAACCTGCCGCTGCTGATACTCCTGCCGCTGACTGGCCCTCATTAGAGGCTGCTGAACCTGAAAAAGCACCTGATCTGGATTGGCTGCAACCTGCTGCTGCTGGCGATGACTGGCTGAGTTCATTTGCGGCCCAGCCTGCGGACACAGATTCCGAAGCGCAAGAATTTACGCTTGAACCTCTGGCGGCCGAGACGGTTTTGCCGCCGGTAGATACAGGATCGCTGTCCTCCTGGTGGGAAACTGCGGGTCGTTCGTCTGACGAAGAAGTTGAAGCGGCGGCTGAATCAGCTATTGAGTATGTCGAAGAAGCTGAAAGCTCTGCCGAATCAACTGTCGTTCCGTCAGCCGAATCAAGCGAGGAAGTGAGCCTTAGCCAGGTGCAGGAACCCGAGATTGAAGAACCACGGGCGGAAACTCCTTCTGAGCCTCCGGTAGGGAGGGCCACCAGCCGCCTGTTGGCTTCTCTAAACCAGACGAAACGCGAGCCGGCTTCATCTGAATCGCCTGCCTGGTTGACGGGCATGGAAGTAGACGATCCGTCGAAAACGGATGATGTGTCAGCTTTACTCCAACAGCCGTATGATCCCTTTGAGGGCGGCAGCGCTGATAATGTGCCGAAGTACCAGTCAGCCAAAGATACTGGCGTGTTACAACCCGATGAGCGCCTTGATTGGATGCGGGCATTTTCAGGTGAAGAACTTCCCGAAGTGGATGAAGCAGACCAGACTCAGTATGCTTTTGAAATCCCCGCTGAGCCTGAACCTCAGGCCAGTAATTTAGCCGATATCCTGGCCGGGCAGGTGAGTGAACTCGACTTTGAGACGCCAGCGTCGGATGATTATTACCTGGAGACCGAAGACGAAGAGGAAGAAGCCAACGCTTTCGAGTCTGCCAGCGCAGCAGATGGAGCGATGCCCGACTGGTTAGCTGCGATCACTCAATCGGAAGTCATGAAATATCCCGATCTGCTGCCCCCCGCACCAGAGCCAGAACCAGAGCCTGAGCCGGTCGACATGAGTGACCTGTTCGCCTCGGATACGGAACTTGACTGGCTTAAGCCAATGGATCAACTCTTCGACTCCGATCATGTCGAGTCAGAGGCAGAATCCGCTGAAGCTAAAGCTATGCTGGCCGATCTCGAAGCCGCTTTGGCGATGCCCTTGACGGTCGAAGACGAAGACAAGACGGCTTACGCCTTCGATCTGGATAATGATTTTTCGGCGGCTGATCTGTTGGCGCACCAACCAGAAATGAGTTCGGCGGGGTCAGATGATTTGTTCGACGACGGTTTTGGTTCGCTGGATTTGCAGGGTGCGCTGCCTGGTGCGAGTGATTTAGACCTGGAGGTTGCGCAACCCGCGGATATGTCCGATACTAAACGGGCTGAAGAGTGGCAGGACGAGTCGTTCTCGTTTGAAGATGAGGATGTCCCTGACAGCTTCTCGTTTGAAGAATACAAACCCTTATGGCTGCGCCGGTTGTTAAGGGGTAAATGATGGCCCACCCCGACTGCCGAAACGCCAGAATGATGCGTTGGATACCGAGAGTCTCATAAAGCGCTTGGGTGATGCTCGGACGCTGAAACCCTGAGGAGGATGACTATGGTGCCGCCCCCTGGTAACACGGGCGATGAGTTCCCCGATTTTGACAAAATGACTTTCGAGGAGCAGATGGCCTGGCTGGAAAGCCTGGCTAAACGCCAGGGTGCTCGCCAGGAGGAACTGACCACGGCAGCCGACGTTGACATCCCTGTTCCCGAAGATGCACAGATTGATGAGCCGGGCTATGTTCCTTTTGAGGGCAGCCGCAGCGCTCGCGAGATCAAAGAGGGGAAACAGCCCTCGCCCGTGCAGCCTGCCCAGACGCCGGTCGAAGAGCCTTCTTTCTCTGAACTCGCGGCAGAAGAACCAATTTTTGAAGCAGCGGCAGAAGAATTTCAAGCTGCTGAGTGGGAGTCGGCGGTTGAAATATCCGGCGATCCGATGCAGTGGTTAGACAGTCTATCGGCTCAGTCTGGCGAAGAGGGCGGCGATCTGACGGGCCTGTTCGGCGCTTCAGATGAAGAACAAGCCGGTGAATTTGCGACATTGGACGATTTTTTTGCCGATCTTGGTCAGGGCGAGTTGGAATCTGCCCCGGAAGAGATTACGTTTGAGTCCGAACTCCTCGAAGCCGAAGCTGAACCTGAAGCTGCACCACCCGCCACCGAGCAATCAATGGATGATTTGTTGGGGGGAATGGACCCCATGCGGTGGTTGGAAAGCCTGGCCGCGCGACAGGGTGCCAAACAAGAAGAATTTACCACAGCGGCTGATCTCAAGGTCGATATTCCTGAAGATGCGGTAGTCGATGAGCCGGGTTATGTTCCTTTTGAGGGTAGCCGTAGTGCGCGTGAAGCCAATAAACCTGTTTCCTCGCCGCCACCTCCGCCGCCCCAAGAACCCGAACCGGTTGTCTATGAAGAGCTTGCTCCGACTGAGTCTGCTGAGGCTGAATCGGGCGAATTGGGACTGGCATGGCAAGACGCTTCTGAGGCTGAATTGGAATTTCTATCCGAACCAGTTGAGGAATTTGAACTGCCCGCTCCTACCGAATTAGCTGCTGGGGCGGATGATTTGTCGTCACTGCTCGGCGGCGCAGACCCGATGACATGGTTAGAGAGTCTGGCTAAAAAGGGCGGGGTAAAGGACGAGGAATTACTTACTGCGGCTGATCTGGATATTCCCGAAGTTCCTGAAGGAACCGTGATCGATGAGCCGGGTTATGTTCCTTTCTCCGCGCTGGAAGTTCGCCCTTCGGCTTCACCAGAAGCTGCCGAATCAGGGCGCGCCAGAGTGGAACTGCCGCCGTCTATGCCAGAGCCAGAGCCGGTTGAGGAATTTGAAGAATTTTCGGCTGAGTCAGAGCTTGGGGCGTTAGATGAGTCGCTGTCCTGGCTGTCCGATCTTTCGGCTCCGACGGACGATCTATCCGAATATCTGGCTGTTGATGACGACATGCCCGAACCTGTCATGGAGCAGTTTGAGCCGGAACCAGAAGCATTTGAACTGCCTGCACTGGCGCAGTCTGCCGATCCGCTGGATGGGATGTCAGACGAAGATGTGGCTTATGCACAGGCGCATGGTCAGCTTACCGGAGAACAAGAACTGGCCTGGTTAAAACGACAGGCGGCCAAATTGGCCGAAGCTCGTCAGGCCGCAGACGAATTAGAGCAAGAGTTTCCTGAGGAAGCTTTACCAGCGGACGAACTGCCGCCCTGGCTTCAGCAGATGCGTCCGGGTGACGAGCAGGCGTTAGCAGATCTCAATCAGGAATTTGGGCTGCTGGCCGAACCAGCGGATGTGTCGGATTGGTTGGCGCCACCTTCAGCCGATGACGAATTGTCCATGTCGGCGGAATTGTCGTTGGGGTCAGATGTCGAGTCCTTGTGGTCTGAAACGGCTGAGCCGGAACCATTGGCGCTTGAGTCCGATCTGATTCCGGATTCTGAGCTTGCGGCGTTCCTGCGCGGTGATATTGTCCCCGAAGAACCCGATCTACTGGCCGAAGCTCTGGATGCTGAATATGACCGGCAGGTTGTCGGAGATGATTCGGAACCGAGCTGGTACACCGAAGCCGTGGCTAAAGCGGCTGCCGAGGCGCCACCTATTCAGGATGCTGATCTAGAAGCTCCGTCAGCGGGCGAATCACCCGCTGTTGAGCCGGTAATTGCTGCGCCTGAATCGATGGATATGCCCGCCTGGATGATGGATGGTGAAGAAGCTGCGCTGGCTCCGGCATCCGATGTTAATATGCCTGATTGGCTGCGCGAAACAAGTGGTGAGTTAGCTGCGGCGATCGATAGCGCCGAAAGCCCAGCCTGGTTTGATGAGTCGGCGAGTGAACTGCCTCCAGCAGTCCCGGCGGATGGGATGCCCGACTGGCTGCAAGATTATGAGCCGCCTGTTGAACAACCCGCCCAGGAAGCCAAAGCCGCTCCCGCGCCAGAACCTCCGGTAGCGGAACGACCAAAGGTGTCGCCGCCGCCCGAACCGGCTCAAGCTAAGGCACCACCGCCTCCGCCTGCTGAAAAACTGCCACCCGCGCCCGCTGTTAAAGCCGAACTGCCCGCGTCGGATGAGCCTATGCTGTCGAATGAACTGACGGAGCAATACCAGCGTCAGCTTGAGAAAGACCCGAACGATCATGCTAACCGTCTGGCATTTGCTCGGACGCTGCATAGTGGTCGGGCTTTGCTGCGCAGCCTGGATCAGTATGAAATGCTGATCGATTCTTCGCAGCTTCTGCAAGATGTAGCGGGCGACCTGGATGCTATTGTACGCGAATTTCCTGGTGTGCCGCGCGCGCGTCGTCTGTTGGGCGATGCGTATATGCGGCATGGCATGTTGCAAGAAGCGCTCGATGCATATCGCAGCGCGCTAGACCAGCTTTAGCGCCTCGAAGCTATTCGACGCAGGCTGGTTGGGTTGATGCGTGATGAGGTGGGCTGGGTTTTTTAACCCGGCCCGCTTGTTGTAAGTTTAATCTGTCAGGAGGACTTGTGGAACGTACATTGATTATTGTTAAGCCGGATGCCGTGCAGCGTGGGCTGATTGGTGAAATCATCCGGCGGTTTGAAACGCGCGGTCTGCGGATCGTAGGGATGAAGTTCATGCAGATCAGTCGTGAACTTGCCAGCCGCCATTATGCCGAACATGAAGGCAAAAAATTCTACGAACCGCTGCTCGGTTATATTACTTCCGCGCCGGTAGTAGTCATGGTGTTGGAAGGCAGCGAAGCGGTTACGGTAGCACGTAATACCATCGGCGAAACGCATCCTAAAGATGCAAAACCGGGCACCATTCGAGGTGACTTTGGCCTTGAAAAGGGCCGTAATCTGGTGCATGGCTCCGACAGTGTGACCAGCGCCGAACGCGAAATTAACCTGTTTTTTGCTGCTGAGGAATTAGTCAACTGGCAGCGAAACACAGACCCCTGGATTTTTGAGAATCTCTAAACCAGAGGTCGTTAAGAGTTCATAAACGAGGCGCGAGACACAAATTCAGGGTGTCTCGCGTTTTTTTGCCAGGATTATTGGATGCGAACCATGATCGGCGCTTCACGCCACAGCCCTTCGAGGTCATAATAAGCACGCCGGTCGGGCAAAAAACCATGCAGTACCACATCCCCAAAATCAATCAGAACCCACCCATTGCTGGCGTCGCCTTCGACATGCCAGGGGTGGATATTGTGTTGTTTCTTGGTCTCCTGGCCGATATGTTCTACGATGGCTTTCAACTGCCGGTCGCTGGTGGCCGTGACAATGATAAAAAAGTCGGTCACGGGGGAAACCTGGCGCATATCCATCAAAATGATGTTTTCCCCTTTTTTGTCCGATGCCAGATCAACGATGATCCGGGCTAAGGCTACTGGTTCCAGTGTTTACCTCCTGGTGGATGACATTTTACAATTGCCATTATTGTAGCACGGGGATTTGCATAAGTCAGCAGGCGATTTTGCGCACTGTAACACACTTTCTACAAACCGAAACCTGACGTTAGTCTAACGGTTACTCTTATTGCGCGGTTTCTTGAGAAACAGTAGAATCTATGAAAGCACGGATTTCCATAGGGGAAGAAGCTCATTATGTCCACCAGGCGTTTTCACGATGACATGGCAGATAGACCGGCTTCTGATGCGAGGTCTTCCGGTGCCGCCCCTTATGATCAGCCGTCTGGCGATTCTTCTGCTGACGGCATAAGACAGCAGCGGACTACGCCTCGTGGGCGTGCCAACAACAGCAGCCGCACTACTGCCGGGGGACATATGCCCCGTACATTGGCTCAAGTGATGAACGAAGCCAATGATATGGTGGTGCGCGGTGACCTGACTGAGTTTGTGCCGCTGGCGACAGGCTTTGATCCGCTCGATGGGTTGATTGGGGGCGGGCTGCGAAAAACGGAACTGGTGCTGCTGGGCGGGGCGCAGGGCATCGGGAAGACGATCCTCACGCTGCAAATTGCGCGTAATGTGGCGATGCGCAGCGGTCAGTTTGCGTTTTATCTTTCCTACGAACACACCGAAACCCACCTGATGAACCGGCTGTTGTGCCTTGAAAGCATCAACCCGCCCGAAATGGATATTAAAAACGGGGTTCGCCTCAAAGACCTTTACGACATTATCATCGCTGAGCGTGCCAAGAGTACGCTGCGGGGTGGGGCAGATGGGGGCGGATCGCTGCAAACGATTCTGCGCGAGAACGCTAAGACCTCGATGGCCCTGGCCCGCATGAACCGCTATGCGGATCGGCTGATTCTGGTCAAGGCTAGCCCGGCAGTCACGACACTACGCGCGATTCGTGAAATGACAGCGCGTTTGTGTGATGCAACAGGCGGCAATGTCACCGTGTTTGTGGACTACCTGCAAAAAGTCGCTATCCATCCCGAACGTGCCACCGACGAGGCCGAAAAAGTAACCATCGTCGTAGAAGGTTTGAAAGATACTGCGCTGGCGCTTGGCGTGCCGGTGTGGGCGATTGTCGCCGCAGATCGTGAAGGCTTGAAGGCCAACCGTCTTCATTTGTTCCACCTGCGCGGCAGTTCAGCGCTTGATTATGAGTGCGATATTGCCGTGATCATGAACAACAAGTATCACATCTTATCGAAAGAACACGTACAGTTTAATCCCTATCAGGCGCGCCAATACCGCGATTGGGTCGTGTTTACGATTGAGAAAAACCGGGCGGGCCGCGCGATGCAAGACATGGAATTCCAACTGCACGCGCCATTTTTCGCCTTCGATCCGCGCGGTCAGCGAGTGCAGCAGCAGTTGATCGACGAAAAAATCATCGAATCGTAGCGAATAGATTGCCGATAACTGATCAAAAAACGCCGAGAACGCCCCGGCGTTTTGTTTGAATATCGCCTGTTGTTGTTCGTGGAATAAGGCGTTGTTGTTATGCTTTTTCCTCGCGCAGCCGGAAATGCGCTAAAGTCGAGAGCTGGCGAACCTGCTGTTCGGCGTGGTAACTGCTGCGCACCAGCGGCCCCGATTCGATCCACTTGAAGCCAAGTTCCAGCCCAATGCGTTTGAGTTCATCAAATTCGCCGGGCGTATAGTAACGATCAATGGGCATATGTTTTTTGCTCGGTTGTAGATACTGCCCGATGGTCAGAATATCCACACCCCAATTTGCCAGATCGTGCAGCACTTCGACCACTTCATCAAACGTTTCGCCCAGCCCCAGCATGATCCCACTCTTGGTCAAAACTTGTGGGTCCATTTCTTTGGCATGACGCAGGGTAGCTTCTGCCCATTCATAATGATCTTGCGGCTGCACCTGCCGGAACAGGCGCGGCACAGTTTCAACATTGTGGTTCAAGATTTCCGGCTGGGCGTCCATGACGATCTGGAGTGCCTCGCGTTTGCCCTTAAAGTCAGGGATCAACACTTCGATGCTGCATCCCGGATGTACCTGTCGAATGCGCCGGATCACCATGGCAAAAATCGGCGCGCCGCCGTCAGGACGTTCATCCCGATTGACGCTGGTAATCACCACGTGGCGCAGGTTCATCGCCTTGACAGACTGCGCGATCCGGTTAGGTTCCTGCCAATCGAGCGGGGAAGGTCGCCCGGTTTTGATGTCGCAGAAACGGCAGGAGCGGGTGCAGGTATCGCCCATCATCAAAAATGTGGCCGTGCCGCTGCCCCAACATTCTCCCATATTGGGACACATAGCCTCTTCGCAAACGGTATGCAGTTGTTTGCTGCGCATCAGGGTGCGCACCATTTCGTAAGTTTCGCCGCTCGGCGCACGCACTTTGATCCATTCCGGGCGGCGTTTGGGACGCAGATCAGGCTCAGCCTGTTGAATCTCATCCGGTTTAATGATGTCAGCCACGCATAGACTCCATAAAAACGTGATAGTTACTGGCAAGATTATAACCTCTCGTTAAGGCTCCGTCCAAGCGTGCGCTGTTGTCTGTTGAGAACGCTGTTGTTTATATTCGAGATTAGAAGGGTGATGGGGACTGAACCAATGGGCTCATTTACTGTTGCAATCAACGCGGGCGGCCAGAGTTCACGCATGGGGACAGATAAAGCCTTTGTACTGCTGGCTGAAAGACCGATGATCGCTCACGTGTTAGAGCGTGTCTCGAATTTGGGGCAGGACGAAACCATTCTGATCACGAACCGGCCCAATGATTATGCCCAGTTTAGTCTGCCCATGTTTGCGGATGTGCTGCCCGGCAACGGAGCATTAGGTGGAATATATACAGCGCTGCATTACAGCAAGCATGAATATACCCTGATGTTGGCGTGTGATATGCCGTTCGTAAATTCGGCTCTGTTGAATCATATGCTGCGGCTGCGGTCTGAGGAAATGGGACCCTATGATGTGATCGTGCCCTTGGTAAACGATTATCCCGAAGGATTACATGCGATCTACCGCAAATCTTGTCTTAGTCCTATTCAGGAGCGGCTCGAAGCTAACCGGCTCAAGGTGATTGGATTTTATGATCAGGTGCGTGTGCGTTACCTCACTGCGCCTGAATACAGCCGGTTTGATCCACAAGAATTGTCTTTTCGTAACATCAATACCCCGGATGAACTGGCTTCGGCGCAGCCGCCTGCCGGAGAAGCTTGATCAGCTGCGCTGTTAATCACTGCCGCAGCAAATTAGTCAGGATCGGATCCGGACCCAAAATAGTAAGCTGTGGCAGCAGCACGCCTTTGACACGCACGCGCAAGAATTGCAGGTTGGCAATATCGTTGCCGTAATTTAGCGGGTAGCCCGTACTATCCGGCCAAAGCAAGCGGCGTGCGGTGCGGTGGTACGTTGACCACGCGCTGCGGTCGCCTTGCGCCAGCGCTAATTCACCCTCGATGAGCGCGATCCAGGCGCGATCTTGATCGGCATGGACCAACACGCGCGCCGCCTCCAAATAAGACTCCGCCTGATCGAATGCTCCTCCGGCAATATAGAGCCGCGCGATTCGGAAATAGGGTCCCGGCTGGGTAGGATCGTGATCAATCGTTGCTATGAGGAGGTCGACGGCGTCGGTTGGTTGTCCTGCCTGCCATAACATTTCGGCTTGTTGGTAGGCTGTTGGTTCAACCGGGTAGTTGGCGATGATCTCCTGGCGCAGTGGGGTGTCATTCCAGAATGAGGTGTGCCCCCAATACGAATCTGCTTGCAGCACATGGATATAAGCAGCCTCGGCCTGGTCTTTACGCCCGGCGGCCTCAAAATAGATTCCCAGGTTGAGCCACAAGTCCGGTGAATCGGGCGCAACCTGTACAGCTTGATTCATGGCGGCAATAGCTGATTCTGGCTCACCCGCCTGCCAGTACAGCGCCGCGAGATTAGCCCACCAGTCAGCATGTACGCTTTCTTGATCCAGCGCCCGCTGATAGGCGTCGATTCCCGACTGTACATAATCCAGATCGCCCGCATAGGCAGCTAATCCACAAGCATAACCATATTCGGCCTGATATAAGGCAAATTGAGGTTGATCAACGGCGACCTGCCGCAGCATTTCCGCGCCGCGTACAAATTGCCCGCCTGCGATCAAACGTTCCCCACGCACATAATCGGTATAGTGCTGCGCCGACCAAAGCCCCGCCGCCAAGATAATCCCCCAGAGTGCCAGCGGTCCGATCCGGTAAAATACAGTGGGGAGCCATTGTGGTCTTGTTTCGTCCGTCTGGGGTGCGACAATTCCCGCCGCGAGGATTCCCAGCATCAGCAGCATGACAGCCGGGAACATCATCGGCATATCGACCAGCCCATGTGCCCCGAATGCGGTTAACGCGGCTGCGCAGGCCGCCGTATGCGCCCACGCTGCTGAGGTGGTTTCCTGTTGCAAGGTGCGCCAGCTTTGCCGGACGATCAAAAACAGCGTGACTGCCAGCGCCACCAGTCCGGGTAAACCTAGTTCCGCCGCCACATTCAAGATCAAGTTATGAGCGTGGGCGTGCGGCTGATCGGGGGGTATCGAATGTTCTTTGAGCAGGATCAAACCGAATGAAAATGGTCCGGTTCCGGTGAGTGGATGTCGCACAAGGGTTTTGAGC
>JACRBK010000149.1 GCA_016234525.1 Chloroflexota bacterium | reverse complement strand
TGGTTCAAGGATAGGAAATGACTGATCACCCTGATAACAACCTGCTGGCCCAACTTCCTGACGAAGAAAACCTGCCGCCAGGACACAAAAGCGGTTTTGTGGCAGTGATCGGACGGCCTAATGTGGGCAAGTCCACGCTGATGAACGCCATCCTGGGCGAGAAAATCGCCATCGTCACCCCCAAGCCACAAACAACCCGCCTGCGCCAGTTAGGGATTCTCACCCGCGACGATGTGCAGATGGTCTTCGTAGATACACCGGGGATTCACCAACCGCGCACCGCGTTAGGGGAGTTTATGGTACGGGTGGCGGTCGATGCCCTGCGGGACGCGGACGTGATCGTATTCGTCGTGGATGCCAGCGCGCCACCCACTGAAGAAGACCAGCGGATCGTCGATCTGATCCGCCAGGCCGAAGGGGTCACGCCCGTAATTCTGGTATTGAACAAAATTGACCTGACCGAAGGGGTCATGCTGCAAATGAACACGGAAGCGCACCGGGCGCTCGTCCCGAAAGCGGAACTGGTGAGTACTATCGCCAAGACTGGCCAGGGAACCCAAGACGTGATGGAGCGTCTGATCGCGCTGCTGCCAGTTGGCCCGCGTTATTTCCCTGAGGATCAACTTTCAGATACGGCAGTGCGCGACATCGTCGCCGAAATGGTGCGCGAGAAAGCCCTGCTCAACCTGGAAGAGGAGGTGCCGCACGGTGTCGCTACCCAGGTCGAAGAATTTAAACCGCGCAGCGACAAACTGACGTATATCAGCGTCACGATTTTTGTTGAGCGCGATTCACACAAAGCCATTGTCATCGGCAAGAACGGGCAGATGCTCAAAACGATCAGCCAGCAGTCACGCGAGGAGATCGAAAAATTCCTCGGCACGCGCATTTACCTGGAAGTGTGGGTCAAAGTATTGAAAAACTGGCGGCGAGATGAAAATGCCTTGCGCCGCCTGGGATACCGCATTATCAAATAACGGCGATGCGCCTGCCTGCCGTCCGCCTCATCATGATCGCGCGGTGGTTAGCCCTGGCTGCCACCGCGTTGATGATTCTTAGCGCCGTCCGGTTTCGATCCGGCCCGCTGACCGAACTGAACCAGACTCCCGATTCTGCCAGCGCTTACGATTTCGCTCCAGGCCGCCCGCGTTATCCGCTGCCTGCTCCCACCGGGGCGGCGGTGCGTTGGATGATCGGCGGCGGTGTGCTGCTGATCGCGGCGCTGGCCCTATCGCGGCGAGTCGCTGCTCCTCCTGCTGTCTCAGATCGCCCCCTCTCTTCGGCGCGAACGCGCTGGCTGCTGCTGGTGATCGGCACAAGCGCGCTGCTGCTGCTGGCTGAGTCCAATGGAGATTGGATCGGGTTCAAGCCGGTGCGGGGATTATCATCGGATCGGCAGTTCGCGCTGCTGGTGATCGGGATCACGCTGGTGGCGGTAGGGTTGGCGGGACAAGCCCCTATCCCCCGGCCCCTTTCCCCACAAAGTGGAGAAAGGGGAGAATCTGATTCCCCTCTCCACCAGCGAAGCGCAGTGGGGAGAGGATTGAGGGATGGGGCTAAAGAACGAGTGCAGCAAGTTGCGCGCTGGATTTACCCCTATCCCCACTTCTCCCTCTGGCTCCGCCCGCTGCGCAGAGAAAAGGGGGGGCCTCGTCCTCTCTCCAACTCGGTTGGAGAAGGGATAGGGGGTGAGGCCGTTCTTGATTCTAGGGCGCAGCAAGCAGCGCCCCTACAGACCCTCATCCCCCTCCTGCTGATCACACTGATCGCGCTGGGGCTGCGCGTGTGGAACCTGAACGAATCGATCCACGCTTTTGTGGACGAACTCAATTTCGCCACCGCAGCGCGCGAATTTGAGTGGATAGACGAGAACAAACTCTTGCAGCCGCTCACGGCGATTGTCGCTTTTCCCCGGTTGTATCCCTATGGGCAGCATTTTGCGCTCGATTTGGCCAGGCATGATCTGGCCGGGCTGCGACTGTTAAGCGCGCTGTTCGGGGCGCTGACCGTCCCGGCGCTGTATTTGCTGGCGCGGATGCTGTTTGATCGCCCGACGGCGTTGATCGCGGCGGCGCTGCTGGCGACCTTTCCGGCACATCTGCATTACAGCCGCCTGGGAATGAACAATATCGCCGATCCGTTTTTCGGGACACTGGCGCTGGCGCTGCTGGCCTGGGCGATGCGTACTCAGCGCCGCGCCGGGTATGCGTTGGCGGGCGTTTCATTCGGCCTGACGCAGTATTTTTATGAGGCCGGGCGGATCGTTTTCCCTGTGCTGGCGGTAGGCTGGATCGTGATCGGACTGGTGATCTGGCGGCGGCGTCCACCGCTGCGCGGGCTGCTGATCACCCTGCTGGCGGCGCTAATCGTCGCCCTGCCGGTCTATTACACCCTGTTAAGTGCCGAACAGCCGCTCGCTGCGCGATCCAACGCCATGATCTATCCCGCCGATCACTGGCGCGAACTGGTGAATGCTGATCCCGGTTCCGCCGCGTGGGAGGATCATCTGCGGCATATCAAAGAGACGTTTCTGATCTACGTCCAGCGGCACGAGGCGAGTTTTTATTATGCGGGCGAAACGCCGTTTGTGCTGATCACGCTCGTTCCCGCGCTGCTGCTCGGTGGCGCGGTGGCATTGTGGCGCATCCGCACGCCGGGCGGGCTGCTGCCCCTGTTGTGGATCACCGCTACTTCGCTCGGCAACAGTTTTATGGTCGCACACCAGGATTCCCCGCGTTATGTGACGGTATTTCCCGCGCTGGCGCTGCTGTGCGCGTTGGGACTGCGTACCGTGTGGGGGATCAGCTTTCAGCCGACAGCCGTCAGCGATCAGCAAAAAACAAAGTCGGGTACAGCCTGGAAAACTCCTGAAGATGACCTGATCGCCCTGGATTTACCCCTATCCCCCCTTCCCCCTTTCCCCGCTGCGCAGAGAAAGGGGGGGCGTGTTGGCTTGTGTAGGGGCGCTGCTGGCCGCGCCCAGTTTTTAGCCTCACTCCTCAAAACACTCCCCCTGATCGCCCTGGTGATCGCCTTGTGCGCCGGGCAAACGTGGTATTATTTCGGGCCGCACCTGGACCTGTTTAATTACCAGTATCGCCGTGCCAAGCTGGATCGTGATCTTGAAGATGCGTTGTTCCGCGCGCAAGAATTTTCGCCCGGCACACAGATTTACCTGATCAGCCAGGTGGTCTGCAACCAGATGTACGCGAATGACCTGATCGACTTTCTGACGACCGGGTTAGATGTGACCACCCTCAGCCCGCAGCAGCTTTCAATCGACTACGTGTGGGGCCTGCCGCGCACGGTAAATTATGCGTTTTTTATCGAGCCGGAGGATCAAGACACGCTCGATTTGCTCACGCTGCATTTTCATTTGGATCCGCCCGCCTATACGACGTATGACATCGCGCCGGATAAACAGTTTGTGTTGTATTATGCCCCGGCTGAACTCGCTAACTCGCCGTAGATCAGAATTTGCCGCAAATCCGCGAAACCAATACCATACATAAACTGAATGCTGTACAGAGTTGAACCAAGCGAGCGAACCCCATGCCCAATCATCCCAGCCCTACTCCCACTCCACTGCCGTCTCCCCATCGCAACACCAGGGCGATCGTTCGGCGGGCGCGGCTTGAACATCTCGCCAGCGAACTGCTGCGCCTGGGAGACGCGATGCGCCCCCCTGTCCCGGTAGAAAATCTGTATGCGCACCCGCCGCATGATCTGTGGCAGCCGGACCCGGCAGTTTTAGCACACGCCACCGAAACCACCACGCCTGATATTTATCACAACCGGCTGGACCTTGCGCGGGCAGTTGCCCAGCAGATCAGCGGCAGCGCGTGGCCGCTGCGCCTGCAACTGCTTGGCCCTCACCCGCTGACCGAGGGCGAGATCGAAATGTTCGCCCTGGCTCTGCTGCTGCCTACCGGACTGTTGGCCGGGGTGAGTGAACAACAGCGCACCCCGCAGACCATCGCGATCATTTTCCAGACTCCGATCAACCAGGCAGTGACCCGCCTGGGCGAACTGGGTTATCTCGCGCCAGGGGAGAATGACAGCCTGACGCAGGAAACGACGGATTAGATTAATTTTTGTCTCTCCAACAGAAAGGCTTGAAAAATGACCACTCATGTTTTGCCCGCCCGCAGCGAGATCGCCCCAGAACATACCTGGAACTCGCCCAGCCTCTTTGAATCTCATGCCGCGTGGGAAGCTGAATACGTGGCCTTGTCCGACGCTGTCCCGACACTGCCGTCCCAATTTAAAGGACGGCTCGCTGAAGGTCCAGCCGTGTTGGCAGATTATTACGATACGTTTTACGCGCTCTATATCCGGCTGGGCAAAGTGTATGTCTATGCGGGCATGTTCTCTGAGGTAGATACGGCGGATCAGCAGGCGGCCATGATGGAAGGCCGGGCTATGGGCCTGTTCAGCCAACTGATCGCGGGTATATCATTCGCGGAGCCAGAGCTGCTCGCCATTGGACGGCAGACGATCACGCGCTGGCTGAGCGAAGAATCCCGGCTGACTCCGTATGCGCATTATTTCGACGACCTGTTCCGCCGGGGTGAGCATGTGCGCTCCGCCGAAGTTGAGGAAATCTTAGGGCTGGTGTCCGATCCGTTTGGACAGGTGCCAAACACCGCCAGCCAGCTTGCCAATGCTGACATCAAGTTCCAGGCGGCGACCATGCAGAGCGGCGAATCGATCTCGGTGGAGCAAGGCAACGTCGCGCGGCACTTGAACAGCCCCGATCGCCAACTGCGCCGCAGCGCCCATGAGAGTTATATGGATGGTTATCTGGCGTTCAAAAACACCTTCGCCAGCAATATGATCGCCGCCATCAAACGTGATGTGTTTTATGCCCGCGCCCGCCGCCATACCTCCTCACTGGAAGCCGCGCTGTTCCCCTACAACATCCCAGAGGAAGTTTTCCACAACCTGATCAACACTTT
The DNA here is from genome assembly GCA_016234525.1 of Chloroflexota bacterium. GTDB lineage: Bacteria > Chloroflexota > Anaerolineae > Aggregatilineales > Aggregatilineaceae > JACRBK01. The sequence continues at coordinate 8,552 of JACRBK010000149.1, read as the reverse complement.
CCGCGCCAACCTGCCCACCTGGCATCGTTATTGGGACATCCGGCGGCGAGCGCTGGGCCTGGATCGCCTCGCGCTGTATGACGGCTGGGCGCCGCTGACCGGCAGCAGCCCGACGGTCCCCTATACCCAGGCGGTAGAGTGGATCAGCGCCGGGATGGCTCCGCTTGGTCAAGAGTATGTAGATACACTGCGGCGCGGCTGTCTGGTCGAGCGTTGGGTGGATGTATACCCGAACCGGGGCAAACGTCAGGGCGCATTTTCGAGCGGGTGGAAAGGCACATTACCCTTTATCATGATGAGTTACAATGATACGCTCGTCTCGATGAGCACCCTCGCCCACGAACTCGGCCATTCGATGCACTCGTATCTGACGTGGAAACACCAGCCCGCCGTTTATTCGGACTATTCGTTATTTGTGGCCGAAGTCGCCTCTAACTTCAATCAGGCGATGGTGCGCGCTCATCTGTTGAAGATTAGCGCCGAAGATCGGAACTTCCAGATCGCCGTGATCGAAGAGGCGATGTCGAACTTCTTACGCTATTTCTTCATCATGCCCACCCTGGCTCGTTTTGAACTGGAAGCGCACGAACGGATCGAACGCGGCGAAGGGCTGTCGTCGGATTCGATGATCGATCTGATGGCCGGGCTGCTGGCAGAAGGTTATGGCGGCGCATTTGAGGCCGATCATGATCGAGACGGCATTATGTGGGCGACCTTTAACCACCTGTACGCGAATTTTTACGTGTTCCAATACGCCACCGGCATTTCGGCGGCGCACGCCCTGTCACAGGGCATTCTGGACGGCAAACCGGGCGCGGTGGATAATTATTTGAGCTTCCTTAAGGCGGGATCATCCCTCTACCCGCTGGACGCACTCAAACTCGCCGGGGTCGATATGGCTTCACCCGCTGCCGTCGAAAAAACCTTTGCGGTCATGGCCGGTTATGTAGACCGGCTGGAAAAATTGGTATAACCCTATGGCTCAATTTCCAAAAGATTTTGTTTGGGGCGCGTCTACTTGCGCCTACCAGATCGAAGGGGCCGCGCAGGAGGACGGGCGCGGCGAGACGATTTGGGACCGTTTTTCGCACACACCGGGACGCATCAAAGACGGCTCGAACGGGGATGTCGCGTGTGATCATTATCACCGCTACCGCGACGATGTAAAGTTGATGCGGCAGCTCAATCACAACGGCTACCGGGGCAGCATCGCCTGGGCGCGTATTTTCCCCACCGGGTCCGGCGCGCCCAACCCTGCCGGGGTGGATTTTTACAAACGGCTGGTCGATTCGCTGCTCGAAGCGGGCATCACGCCCTTTTTTACGCTCTACCATTGGGATCTCCCCCAGGTTTTGCAGGATCAAGGGGGATGGGCCAACCGCGAAACCGCCCTCCGGTTCGTGGATTATGCACGCTATATCACCGGGCAGTTGGGGGATCGTGTCAAACACTGGATCACCCATAACGAACCCTGGTGTACTACTTTTTTGAGTACGTACCTGGACATCCACGCGCCCGGCGGCAAAGACCTGAAACTGACGCTGCAAAACGCGCACCATGTCCTGCTGTCGCACGGGTTGACTGTACCCGCCATTCGGGAAGTTGTACCCGGCGCGGTGATCGGGATGGCCCCCAATTATGTCCCGGCTTATGCTGTGACCGATAATCCCAAGGATGTCGCCGCAGCGCACCGCTTCGACGGCTTTTTCAACCGCTGGTTTATCGATCCGCTGGCGGGCCGGGGCTATCCGCCGGATATGTGGGAGTACTACGGCGCGAACGTGCCGCAGATCACGCCGGGCGATATGGACATCATCGCCGCGCCGCTGGACTTTTTGGGCCTGAATTATTATGACCGGGCCTATGTGGTGGACGATCCCACTTCAACCCATGTGCCGCACACGCGCGGCGTTCCGTCGTCGCAGGAATGGCGCACCGCTGATCGCGACGTGTATCCCGATGGGCTGTACGATATGTTGCGGCGGGTGTATCTGGACTACAACTTCCCGGCGCTGTATATCACCGAGAACGGCGCGGCCTTCTCCGACGAAATCAGCGCGGACGGCGCAGTCCATGACGCTGACCGCGTCGAATTTTTGCAGGCGCATTTTAACCAGGCGGCGCGCGCTATCGATACCGGGATTCCGCTCAAGGGTTATTTTGTGTGGTCGCTGCTGGATAATTTCGAGTGGTCACAGGGTTATACCCTGCGTTACGGCATCACGTATATCGATTACGCGACCCAGCGCCGGATCGTCAAAGACTCCGGCCTGTGGTATCGGGATTTTATCTCGCAGAACCGGGCATAGCGGAGATCAAACACCCCAGACAGCACAACAGCGGTCTGGGGTGGAAATATCCTTCAACAGGACTTAAAAACTGTCTATTTTAGCAGTGAATAGGCCATATCAAGGGCTTCTTCGCGCGTGGCGACCAATCCCTTGATATTCGCCCCCTTATACTGCTCTTGTTCCAGCATCGCGTCAACACCAAACTTCACCCATTCGTTGGTGCCGATCAACACATGGAACACATCTTGATCCCAAAAACCGCCCGGCTTGCCTAACTCACCGCCCAGGCCGTACACCATTTCACTAAACTGTAAGTTCGAGTGTGAAAAATCCATAATGCGGCAGGTCGGCGTTCCTGCTTTTCCTTTAAAGTCAACGGAGCTGCTCAGCGGGATTTCAACATCAGTCGGGAACTGAATCGGCGCGCTGATGGTGATGATTACAATACGTTCGGCGGCCAGTTCTTCAACGGTAGCTGTCATGAAAGATAATCTCCTTGTATCACATTCGGTCCATTGACTAATGTTGAATATTCTACAGTAAAATTAATCCTTTGCATATACTCAGCGCGGAGATTAGCTTGAGACTGGTAGGTACCGTTAAGACACTGCCGCCCCCTGCTCCCCCTTCCCGATTTACGAGAAAGGGGGAGCGCAAGGGAGGAGCGGGTAGACGTTCAATCAGAAGCGGCAGGCATAGGCAGGGGAGAAACACTCGCCGGGCGGTTGTCCTCAAAATTCACCACCGCCGGGATAAAAAAGCCCGCGATCCCCATCGCCGCGCACAACACCCCAGCGACGATGTACCACAATTGAATCCCGGCCCAATCAGTCACCGGGCCAGCAATCGCCAGCCCAATTGGCCCCGTCAGGTTGACCAGACTGATAAAGATCATAAACACACGGCCCTGAATTTCGGGCGCGATGGTGCTTTGCAGGGCGGCAAACAGCGGGCCATCACACAGCGCCACCGCCGCGCCACTCACGAACATCACCGCTACAGCGGCCATAAAAAAAGCGGGCGGCAGCCCACCTAAAATGATCAAGAGAAAACCGATAGCGGTAATGCTGGCGATGGTCGTCAGGATGCGCGGCTTGAATCCGCCCCAGATGCCCAGCAGCAGCCCGCCAAGAATGATGCCAATGCCAAACGCCGCCTGCATCCCGGCTAATTGGGGTGCTTCGCCGTCAAAGTGACTCTTGACCAGCAGCGGCAGCAGTGAAAACGCGGGAGTCAGCGCGATCTTAAAAACAAGCGCCATACCCGTGAGAATCATCAGCCCGCGCCAGTGGAACACATAACTGGCCCCTTCGCGCAGATCGGTCCAGACGGAGGGTTTAGTCTCAGCGTCACGTTGAGCGCGCTCCGGCTGCGGGATAAACACGAACAGCAGCGGCGTGATCGCCAGCACAGCAGTGATCACATCCATCAGCATCGCGTGGTGAATCTCGCCGACTGCCAACACCAGCGCTCCCAAAGCGGGACCAACGATGCTCAGCGCGCCGTTGATCGCCTGATTCAGCCCGGCGACCCGCGCCAGGTGTTCTTTAGGAACCATCAATGACGTCGAGGACTGCATCGCGGGCCAATGAAACATACCGCCCAGCTCGCGGACGACCATAATTACATAAACATGCCAGACCTGAATTTCGCCGGTCCAAAACAGGATCGCCAGCCATAATGACACCAACGCGATCAGGCCATCCGCCGCGATCATCACCAAACGCCGGTTCCAGCGATCCACATAAACCCCGGCTATCGGGCCTAAGACAATCTGAGGCAGCATCGCGGCTAAGGTCGCCGACGCCAAGACGGTCGCCGAGCCGGTCTTGTCGGTCAGCCACCAGATCAGCGCAAACATGGCGACCCGGCTGCCGACCCACGATAACACCTGCCCGCCCCAGATAATGAAAAACGGGAGCATCCATTTTTCACTGCGCCAGACATTCGTTTTCATGCTCAACCTCACTCATTGATCTCGATTCTCAATATCTATTACGCAGAGATCAAGATTTTTGATGCACGAATTAAAAAAGTTGATCAATTCATATATAACCCGACAAATCAAGAATGTCAAGCAGTATCTTAAATATCATCACATTGGGATTGATTTTATTGAGGAAATGAAAAACGGCCCCATTAAAAAGCAAGACCGTTCACAGATTGATACTCATTGGGCAGGGACAACCAACCCAGCTTTAGCCTCACCCCCTGTCCCCCTCGCCACTTCGTAGAGAGGGGGGAATGACGAGAACAGGTTTGGCCCCTCTCCATGCAATGGAGAGGGGTTGGGGTGAGGCTAATATGGGAGAAAACGGTTTAGCTTATGCCTATGGAAACGGGGGGATAGGGGTAAATCCAGCCCCCTACCCTATCAATACACGCCGTGTGAAACTTCGGCGAACAGGTCTTCGAGATCGCGCTGCCAGTCCACACCGAGATTACTCTCAAAAGCGACAGCGCCTTGCGCAAACGGTTCGAGCATGAACGACAGCGGGCCATCACCTGCCAGGTTATAGCGGCAGTGGTAGATTTCAGCGCGTTCGATCTCGTTGATCACGCGGCAGTGTTCATCAACAAAATTGTAGATCGGCTCCAGGTTAGCCACGTCTTTGCGGCCCCCATCGGCCCACCACGTAATGCGCCGCACCGAGTCCAACGGAGGAATCCGGTAGCCGTCGCGCAGGGTGGTATCAATGATCAGCGCCGGGCGATGTGTCTCCAGGTCCAATACCATTTCCTGGATCACGTCGTCGGTGGTTTCTTCCGGCACAATCAGCGGATACCCATACGTGTATTGGGTGGGGCTGTTGCGCTCGGACTGGAAGTTGATCGCTGTGTCCGCGCCCCACACCAGCACTTTTTCATCCAAATCGGTGTGCTGCATCACATACAGCGATAACTCGGCGCGGCGTTCTGGCCCGGCAATATCCCAATCCGCCATCCAGAAACGGGCGAAAGTGGTTCCAACCGGCACGCCAATCATCAGCACCGCCAGGTAAACCTGGATCGCTTTGGCACTTCTTCGCCACGTCCGCCGGGGATGTGATCTCCATTTGCGAATTTCGGGCAGGGCCAACAAGATCAGCAGGGCAACCGACGGGATCAGCGGGATGAAATAATGCTCATAACTCCGCCCCGTGATATTCGCCAACACGAGATCAATCCAGAAGGCCAAAACCGCCCACAACGCCAGCGTGGTTTCGCTGGTGCGGCTGTGGCGGCCCTTCGAATGGTCGCGCACCCGGCGCACAGCCGCCGCCATGCCGATTACTAAGAAAGGCAGCAGCGGGACAAATACGCTGATAAACCCAGGGCTGGTGATGCTCTTAAAGAGCGATTGGCCGAACCAACCGGACTCTTTGCCTACCCAGGTATGAAATTCGCGGGCCGCGATAAAAGACGCTTTGAGCGCATCATCGAGAATGCCGTTCAGCAGCAGATACAGCGACATCAGGCCGAGAATACTCAGCCCGCCCAAAATCATCATACCCACCCGGCGCCAGGGGCGCGATGAGTTCATCACCGGATGATGGCAGATCACGATAGCAGGCAGAAAAGCCAACGCCACGCCAATCGTGGTTTGTTTGATCAAAAACGCCGCGCCCGCCGCAAAACCAATGATAAACGCCCGGCGGTAGGTGGGCTGGCGCAAAAACCGGTAACCCTCGGCGTAAACAATCGCCTGAGGCAGCAGGGCATAGGGTTCGGTGAAATTGACATCCGACACCAGCCCCGGATGCCGGGCCAGCAGGATCACAATGATGGTCCCTAACCAGGCTTCGGACCGGTCCCGGTAGACCTGTTCCAACAAGCGGAACATGACCAGCCCGGCCACCACCAGGGTGAGATTCTCGATCAACCACAAGGCCCAGCGGCTGGTTCCAAAGACGGTAAAAGCGAAGGCGTTGATCAAGTATACGCCGGGCAATTTGTTGTCCCAGGCGTCTTGATAAGGCAGGCCGCCGTCAGCGATCACCATGCCGGTATAGGCAAAGATTCCACTGTCGCGGCGCTGTTCGATAACGGATGGTGCAAGCTGCAAAGATACCAGAAACACCAACACCAATACGCCTATCCCCCACCTGGCCCGCGTTAAATCGGCGAATCCGGTGGAGTCACGTTTGATCGCAGCAGATTGTACTGAGCGGCTCATAAGGCTTGGCCCGATGCTCCTTTGGCTCATAATTGGATTATACGCCTATTTTGGCGCGTTGATAAGTTCTCTATACATGACGAACGGCGTGAGCCAGAAAAAAATGGGACACGCCGTACTTTCAAGTAAGGTGCATTGTATCATGCACCTCGCACAATATCAAGATGGTTTATTGGTTTTTTACACGATTAACTCGTTTGTTTTAACAGATCGGTGACCGCGTCGCGCTCCTCGATCAGTTCGTTCGTGGTGATCAGCAGGCGGCTGCGCGCATAATCGGACAGTTCGACCCCATCCACGCGCACGCAGCGCCCATCGCTCAAAACACGCATCGGGAATGAATAGATCAACTGCTCCGGCACGCCGTAAGGATTGCCATCAGACAGAATCGCCGCGCTGAACCAATCGCCCGCCGGGGTGGGCGTGTTCATGGCTTGCAGGTGGTTGATCACGGCGTTGGCGGCGCTGGCGGCGCTGCTCTTGCCGCGCAGATCGATCACGGCTTTGCCGCGCTGCTGGATCGTCTTGAGGAAATCGCCCTCAAACCACGCCCGATCCGTGACCACGCTCAGGGCGGGTTTTCCGTTGATCTGAGTATGCTCAAAATCGGGGTACATGGTCGGGCTGTGATTGCCCCACACGGCCAGATGAGTCACCGCCGTAACCGGCACGCCTGCTTTTTGCGCCAGTTGGAACCGGGCGCGATTTTCGTCCAGCCGGGTCATCGCCATCCAGCGATCCGCCGGGACATCCGGCGCGCTCTTGTGGGCGATCAGCGCATTGGTGTTGCAGGGATTCGCCACGACCAGCACGCGAATATTACTCGCCGCTTTATCATTGATCGCCCTGCCCTGCGCTACGAAAATCGGCGCGTTATCGCGGATCACATCGGCACGTTCCATGCCTTTACCGCGCGGCTTGCCACCGACCAACACCGCCCAATTCGCATCTTTAAACGCCACGGTGGGGTCTTCCGACACGCTCACGCCCGCCAACAGCGGGTAGGCGCAGTCTTCCATCTCCATCACGGTTCCGCGCAGCGCGTCGAGCGCCTGTGGGACTTCAAGAAGCTGCAAAATCACGGGCTGGTCCGGGCCGAACGCCTCGCCGTTCACCAGCCGGTATAACAGACTATAGCCGATTTGACCGGCTCCCCCGGTCACTGCCACGCGAATCGGTGCTTTCACAGGACGCTCCTTTAGCTGGGTCGTGAGACTAAAATTATTGCAATATTGGTTAACGTAAATTATAGCGCCGCCCCCCCCCTCGTTGGCAACCGGGCGGCAAAAGAGCGTATCCCCGATCTCTGCCCAGTGTGATATACTTCACGCGGCAATTATTCCAACAAGGGTGTGTGGTGTTCTATGCCTGACCGTTTCATCAATATCACTGAAGGCGTCGCCATGATCGTGACCGATCTGCATGGGGACCGCGACGCTTTTAATCGTTATGTCAGACGTTTTCGCGCTTTATACGAATCCGGTGAAGCCCAACGTTTGATCTTTTTGGGCGACCTGATTCATGGTTATGGTTCGCCCAGCAATGACAGCAGCCTGACCATGACCCTGGAAGTCATGGCGCTGCGCCAGGAGTTCGGCCCAGACACGGTGCTGATGCTGCTCGGCAATCACGAGATGCCGCATATTTACGGGATTTCGCTCTCTAAAGGCGACATCGAATTCACCTCGCGCTTTGAACATGCGCTCGGCGCGCACCGCGACAGCGTGGTGGCGTTTTTCGACAGTCTGCCGTTCGCCATCCGCACAGCCGCCGGGGTGCTGCTGACACACGCCGGGCCAGCCCTGGACATTATCGCGCAAGTCCCACTGTTGCAGCGGTACGATCATCAGGCCATTCTGCAAGACGCCGATAAAGTGCTGGCGCAGACGAACGATCTCGCCCCGCTGTACCAGCAGTACAGCGCCGTGTATGGCGCTCCTTATCACGAAGACGCCGAATATTACCTGGCCGTCCAGGGACCGAATGATCCACGCTACCCGCACCTGCTGCGCGCGTTTTTGATCTCGCAGCAAAACAAAACATTTGAGGTGTTGTGGGATGCGCTGATCACCCAAAACGAAATCGGCCACCCCGAATTTCATTAC
>JACRBK010000143.1 GCA_016234525.1 Chloroflexota bacterium | reverse complement strand
CACTTGATACTCTTGCTGCAACAACACGCGGGCAATGGCCGACATGCCGAATCCGCCCACGCCTACAATATGAATACGCTTACCAGGAATCAACATTAAACGACCGCCACCATCACATAGACAAATAACGCAATCATCAAAATAGCCAGGATACTCCCATCGCCGCTCAACATCCAACTGAGCGGCAGCACATTGACAAAATCAGCGCTCGATGATCCGGGGACTACGGGCGCGATATGTGGGCTGAGGGGATATTCCAGGTTATCCATGTACCACCACAGCGAACCGACCAACAGATAACCGTTCCACCCGCCGACCAGCGCCCCCAAGATGCCATCCTGAAAACCTTCGCGGTTGCGCGTAGATTTACGCCCGCCGCGTGATAGGGCTTCGGGGGGGGTATGGTAGGCAAAGAATCCCATAATGAGCAGGATCGTTGCCTGGAGGTAAAATTTTGATCGCTGTTCGCCGTCGGTCAGGGGATCAATGAGCACCGTCTCAAACTGCTTGAGGGCAAACAGCGCCAATACCAAACCCGCCGTCGCCACCATCTCTTTGTTCCACCCACGCATATAGCCGACTGTGGCAAATAGGCCGACCATAATGACTAAGAAGCTGGATAACTGCATCATAAGTTTTTTCCCGCCTGTATGATCTCTCTGTCGAGGCGGCCTGCTGCGGACAGTTTTGCGGCAGGTAGCCAATGATGATTGTATGTGATCTTACCTTAACCGGAAAGTATCACCCAGAGTATCTAAGTCCCTACACGAATGAATACCCTTCGCCCCGGCCTGTCAAAAAAAAGGCCCCGATGCGGCGGGGCCTTTGCATTTAACCGGCTTTCACTCGCCCGAATGCCCTGCCGTTTGCGCTAACAGCCGGGCGATATTCTCGGCCCCGTCGGGGCGTTTGAGCGCCAGCGCTGCCGCGCGCATCGCTTCCAGCCGGGGAGGATCGTCGAACAGGGCGCGGATAGTGGGCAGCAGTTCTTCGCCCAACCGCTCATCGTCCACGCGGATCGCCGCGCCGCGATTGACCAGCCAATCGGCGTTTACCTTTTGGTAGCGCCAGGCATACGGGTAGGGGACCAGAATCGACGGCAGCCCTAACTGTGGGTATTCGGCTAACGTCGCCGCCCCGGCCCGGCTGATCACGAGGTCCGCCGACGCGAACGCTTGCCCGATATTCGGCATAAAGTCAAACACCCGGTAGTGCGCTTTTTGAGCCTCGGTCAGTGCGGCGTGCTGCGCCTGCACCTGATCCCAGTCTAGCCGCCCGGAGATATGCAAAATTTGCAGCCCACTTTCGAGCAGTTCGGGCGCGATTTTTCCCAAGGTGCCGTTGATGCTGCGTGATCCCTTGCTGCCCCCGAAGATCAACAGGGTCTTGCGGGCCGGATCCAGGCCGAGCGCCTGGATCGCGGCGGCGCGGTTGGCTTCGATCACTTCGCGGCGCAGCGGATAGCCGGTTTCGATCACTCGCTTGCCAGGGAAAAACAGCGCCGTATCGTTGACGGTGGCGGCAATCGTGCGGGCAAAATAACGCCCCATCATTTTCAGCGCCAACCCCGGCTCAATATCCGGCACATAGATCACCACCGGGCGGCGCAGCAGCCAGCAGGCTATTGCTACCGGAAAGCCAACCCAACCCCCGGTGAGATACAACACGCCGGGCCGGAGACGAATCACCAGCGCTAACGCCTGGATCACCCCGATCAGAATTTTGATCAGGCTGACGATCTGCTGGCGGCGCGAAACGCCGTGCAGCGGCCCTGACAGGATTTCACGATAGGAATCGAATTGAATATCGCTGCGCCCGACCAGATCGCGGGCCATATCGCCGCGCGCGCCCACAAAATCCAGGGTCGCCTGGGGATACAGTTGGCGCAGCGCTTCGGCAACTGCCAGCGCAGGATACACACCGCCGCCGGTCCCTCCGGCTGAGATCATCACTCGCACGTTACATACTCTCCATAGAACAAACAGGGCGCGGCAGTGCCGCACCCCTACTCAAACCTTTTAGGGATAAATTGTTATTCTTGTTTGCGGCGGGGAACGGCATTCAGACTGATCGCCCGCGAGACGTTCAGCATCAGGCCCACCCCGCACATCGACGCCACCAGACTCGATCCGCCAAAACTGATAAACGGCAGCGGCACTCCCGTCGGCGGGATCATGGCGGTCATAACGGCGATATTCAGCAGCGCGTCATATGCCAGCCAGCAGGTCACGCCTGCTGCCAGCAGCCCGCCGAACGTATCCGGCGCAAAGCGGGCGATGGTAAATCCCCGGTAGATCAGCGCCACGAACAGCGCGATCACCAGGAACGTCCCGATCAGACCCAGTTCTTCCCCGATGACGGCAAAAATGCTGTCGGTATGGGGAAAGGGCAGGTTGTTGGCGAATTTTTGGCGGCTTTCGCCCAGGCCGCGCCCGGTCAGCCCGCCGTTGATAAACGCCGTGACCGCCTGCTGGACATGATCGCTGGCCTGTGTCAGGTCTTCGACGGCGTTCCAATGCGCCTCAAGACGCTGCCGGGCATACTCAATCTTAGTGACTAACTGCCAGCCTACCGCCCCCATCACACCGCCGATCAACACCAGTTGGATCAGATCGGCCCCTGCCAGGAAAAACAGGCTGAGCGCGGTCGCCAAAATGCTGGCGGCGGTGCTGATGTCGGGTTGCAGGATGATCAAAAAGGCAATCGTGCCGACTAATACGCTGAATGGGATGATGCCATAAAACGGATTACGCAGCCGGGATCGTTTGGACGCCAGCCACGCCGCCATATAGGTTACGACGGTAAACTTGGCTAACTCGCCCGGCTGGACCGACCCTCGAATCAGCGAACGCTGCGCTTCAAAACGCATATCGCCAAAACGCAGTACGGCGATCAGCAGCAAGATCACGAATAACATCATCGGCACAGCCAGCCGCCGCCAGATGTGATAATCGATCCGCGAAAACAGGACCAGCACACACAGGCCGACGATCATCGAGCGCAGTTGGCGCACGAAAAAATAGGTGGTGCTTTCGGGGTTGCCCGTCACCTGATAACTCACGTCAATCGACGCGCTGTAGACCATCATCAGGCCAATGGCACACAATACGCCTACCACCAGCGCGAGATACAGATCGTACCCGGCATAATATCCCCGGCGGCGATCCAGCGGGCGGTCGTCGTCAGGCGGCGGCGCGGCGGGGCGTGATCGAGACTTTCCCAGCGCCTCGGCATAATTAAACTCGTTGTCGTCGTCTACGTACTGCGGTAGTTCGGCCATGGTCAGTCGACAGTTTCCAGTTGACAGTTTTTAGTCGTTAGTTTTTAGTAAAAGCCAAAATATATAGCATATTTTGTAGGGGCAGGGCTTGCTCTGTCCCATTGGTGTCGCGTCCGTTGCTAGCCCCACCCCTTGATCCCCTCCCCACTGCGCTGTGCCGTGGAGAGGAGATAATCTGCCATTTCTCCCCCTTTCTCTGCGCAGCGGGGAAAGGGGGGCGGGGGGATAGGGGTAAACACAGGGCGCGGCACTGCCGTTTCCCTACACAGACCCGCTCGGCTGCGGCAGGGGGTGAGGCCGCTTTTGCTCTAGGCCTTTCGAATCGTCAGCCCTTCAAACGCCGCCGATAATCCATTTCCCGTAGGCGAACAGAGCATGATCCCTACGCCGATGGTCGGTTCTGCGGTCAGCGTCGTACTGCGCAGCAAGGGATAGGCAGCCCCATCGAACGAATAACGGACTTCGAAGGTTGCGCCGTGACGGCTTACCCGCAGCCACAGCACAGCAGGCGGGTTGGGCAGCGGAACCACCGACCAATCCGAAAATTCGCGCGTGACGACGGCACTCACATGCTGTAAGCCCTCGAAAAACTCGATCCCGCATTTCATCCACACGGTTTCGTCCAGGCGCACCATCAGCCCGGCCTGATCGTACAGGTCACGGTATTCGCCGCTGAACTTAACATCCGCCACAAAATCGCCGGTCACGTCTTCAAAATAAAAATGCCCGCTGTCGCGTTTTCCGCCGTCATGTGTGATCCGCCAATAGTCGGTTTTGGGGGCGGAGGTCGCCGTGATTTTGCTGCCTTCGGCTTTCCAAACGGGCGGTTCGTTATACCATTTCATGAATTATTTTTCTCCTGTTAGGGCTGCAATTTTGATACTAATTCCCGAAAATGTTCACCGCGCTCGGCAAAATCGAGATACGCATCATAGGATGTGCCGCCCGGACTGAGCAGCACGACATCGCCCGGCTGCGCGATCTCGTGGGCCAGCGTGACGGCTTGCGGCAGATCGTCCACCAGCGTCACCCGGTCCAGCCGGGGGCCGGAGATGCGTATTTTAGCGCGGTTCATGTGTTCTACCACCTGCGGGCCATATTCGCCAAACGCGATCACGGCCCGGCAGCGGGCCGCCGCTAAGGCTGCCATTTCATCCCAGGGGAGTTTTTTATCGCGCCCGCCCGCCAACAGAATCAGCGGCTCGCGGTAACTGCGCAGCGCTGCCACGACTCGTTCGGGTGCAGTGGCGATGCTGTCGTTCACCCAGGTGACTTCATTCACGACGGCGATGGTTTCCTGGCGGTGTTCAACTCCCGTAAACCCTGCTATTGCGGCCCGCATCGCGTCCACCGGAATCCCGCTTGCCCCCGCGACGGCACACGCCGCCAGGGTGTTGAGAACGTTGTGATCGCCGCGCAGCCGGATGGTGTCGCGTTCGCAGACGGCTTGAAATTCCGCCGATCCGCTCACCGTCGCCCGCAGCGTTTTACCGTCCAGGTAAGCCCCGGCCTGTTTGTGTTCGCGCAAGGCGAAATAGGCGACTCGCCCCGGCGCGGTAAAGCTCATCTGCCGCGCATTGGGATCATCCCAGCCAAACACGGCGATATCTTGCGGGCGCTGGTGCTGGTAAATATGCGCTTTGGCGGCGCTGTAGGCTTCCATCGTGTCGTGCCGGTCCAGGTGATTCGGCGTGACATTTAACACCGCCGCCACTGGTGGGCTGATCGTCATCAGTTCCAGTTGAAAACTGCTGAGTTCCATTACCACAACATCGGCAGGGGCGATCTGCGGCAGCACATCGAGCAGCACATCCCCGATATTGCCGCCGATCCACGTCCGCCGCCCGGAGGCGCGGCCCATTTCGCCGACGAGTGAGGTGGTCGTGGTTTTGCCCGCGCTGCCGGTGATCGCCAGGACGGGCGCGGGGCAGCGTTCGAGAAATAACTGGGCGTCGTTTGTGACGCGGATGCCGCGCCGGTGGGCTTCTTGCACAATCGGGATAGTGAGCGGCACACCGCCGCTGACGCACAATACGTCGCAGCCGTCCAGCAGAGTTAACGGATGGCCGCCTAAGGCCCATTGAACCGGGCTGTCAGCAAACTCCGCGAGATCGGCGGCAAGCTGCTCAGCGCTGCGTAGATCAGTGATCGTCACCCGCGCCCCGGTGGAAGGCAGCCAGCGGCCCAACGCTTTACCCTGTCGGGCCGCTCCTAAGACGACAACATGTTGTCCGGAAAGTGGATCGCCGGGGGTCACAGTTTCACCGTCCGGCCCTCGCGCGCCGCCTGGAAGATCGCGTCGATCACGCGCATGTTACCGATCCCGTCTTCGCCAGGGAATAAGGGGTCGCGGTTTTCCAGCACCGCCATGTTAAAGTCCTCAACCATGAGCGCATACGAGTTTTTGCGCCCAAATTTGAACTTCTTATTTTTCTTGCGGTCATCTTCGCGCCGGACCACCTGCGCGACAAAAGCGCTGGTCGGGTTGTAGGCGCGGGGGACCATCAACGATCCGGTGGTTCCGACGACTTCATAATAACGGCGCAGGGGGAGTATAAATGCACAGTTGATCGTGGCGAATATTTCTCCAGGAAATTCCAGAGTAGCGGCGACCAGATCATCCACGCCGGACTTGTTCCAATGAATCTGCGCGGTGACGGCGAGCGGCTCTGCCCCGGCGATATACCGCGCCAATGAAATCGGGTAACAGCCCACGTCATACAACGCGCCGCCGCCCAACGCCGGGTCCCAGCGGACATCGTTTGGGCGGTTGAGCATAAAACTGAATCCCGCCTCGATCAGCCGCAGATCACCAATATCCCCGGCGCGCACTGAATCACGCACATGCTGGCACTGGGGATGATGCCGCCATTGGAACGCCTCAGCCAGCTTTTTACCCGCCGAACGGAACGCGGCGACGATTTCTTCGGCCTCTCCCGCATTCAGCGCCAGCGGTTTTTCGCACAGGCAGTGTTTGCCCGCCTGGGCCGTGCGGATGGCCCATTCTTTGTGCAAGCCGTTCGGCAGCGGGATGTAGATCACATCCACGTTCGGATCAGCCAACAGTGCTTCATACGAGCCATGACTGGCGGGGATGTGATGTTCGTCGGCAGTCTGGTTGGCTTTGGCGGCGTCACGGCTGGCAATCGCCACGACTTCGCCATGTTCGGACTCGCCAATCGCCGGGACCAAAACTTTTAGGGCGTGATTTGCGGTGCTTAAAATCCCCCAACGCACTTTTTTAGACATATCAGGCTCCTTAGAAAAAGTGAATAGTTTACAGTGAACAGTTCACAGCGTTCAGTGTACCGTACTTAGTTGGGATGCGGCAGGCGGCGCTGCGCCAATTGAACAGCGGCCTCACCCCCTACCCCCTCTCCAACTCGGTTGGAGAGGGGACTACAGCCGACCATGTTTTGTAGGGGCGCCGCTTGCTGCGCCCGGTTTTTAGCTGAAAGCTGATGGCTGACCGCTCTTTTACGGCTGCACCTGCGGCAGTTGCAGGCAGCTTTCGGGGAATTCCACCGTATCTGCGCGCACCCAGCCGCCCGTACTCAGCCGCCACCAGACAAAACCATCCGTATCAAACGCCCACGCCGATGCCTGGATCGTCTGGTTCTGCGGCAGTTTATTCATAGAATTATAACTGGTTCCTGGCCCCGATCGGACATTCACTTCCTCGAGCTGGGTGACCAGCGCGCAGGACTGCGCCGAGGTCGCCGCGGGAAGTGCGGTGTTGATGGGGGCGGCGGCTTCGGCGGGCGAGGCGGGGGTGGGCGGAACCTCGTCCAGGGGGACCAACTGCCAGCACGCCGCGGGGAGATCGGGATTCGCCGTGTCAATAAACGCATCACTGCGCGCCCACCCGCTGCCGAGCAAGTGCCACCAGACATATCCCTCCTGGTCATACATCCAT
>JACRBK010000158.1 GCA_016234525.1 Chloroflexota bacterium | reverse complement strand
TTTTAATGCCTTTCCTCGCTGTGCTGCTTGCTCTGGTCATTGGCGCCATTCTGATCACCTTGATGGAAGCTGATCCAATAGAGGCTTATCGTGATGGGTTGTGGCAAGGAGCATTCGGCACGAAAAACGCGGTGGCGGATACTCTAATCAAAGCCACTCCCCTGCTCCTGGTTGGGCTGGGGACCTGCATTGCTTTTCGAGGCGGGGTGGTTAACATCGGCGGCGAAGGCCAGATGATCGCGGGCGGGTTGATGACCATCGCCATTGCGCTCAAATATGACGATGCCAGCGCTAATGTTATTATCCCGCTGTGCCTGGTGATGAGTTTTATCGCCGGGGCGATCTGGGGGGGGATTGCAGGGGTACTCAAAGCTTACTTTAACGTGAACGAGATTTTGAGTACGATCATGCTCAACCAGATCGCAGCGTTGATGATGATCTATCTGGTCAAAAATGAATTTGTTGACCCCGCCAAAAAGAATACCGCCGCGCCTATTCCCGAAACTGCTCGCCTCTCGCGTGATTTCGACCTGCCCCGCATGGGAGGCTGGTTGGATGATGTTTATAAGTGGTTTGGCCTGACCGATTATGGCTCGCGCACCTGGACCCCTACGCTGATCAATATCGGTATTATCATTGCGGCGGTACTGGCTGTCGTGGTCTTTATCCTGTTGTGGCGCACGACGATTGGTTACCGCATCCGTGCGGTAGGTAAAAATCCCCGTGCCTCGCGCTATGCCGGGATCAACGTCAAATGGTATGTGGTGCTGTCCTTGATGCTCAGCGGCGGGTTCGCCGGGTTAGCCGGAGGAATTCAGGTGTTGGGGGTGACACACCGTATGAATGCAGAAGGGGGCGCGATTTCCTTCACCGGCAACGCCGGGTTTAACGGCATCGTAGCGGCGTTATTTGGCAAACTGCACCCCTTAGGGACCATTCCGGCGGCGATTCTGTTTGGGGCGCTGCTGGTGGGCGGCAACAAACTTCAGCGCACCGTGCAGGTTCCTACTTCGCTCATCACCGCCCTGATCGGTTTGGTTATCGTGTTTGTCGTCGGCAGCGACATCTTTATTCGCCGCCGCACGCGCCGTCGTATCGCTTTCAGCGCGGCGGAACTCTCTAGAACAGAAACTGAGAGTCTTCCATGATTGAAGATTTGCTTACCGCCAGTGTGATCGCGTCGGGAATCCGGCTCGCTATGCCTTATCTGTATGCTGCCATTGGAGAAACTTTCGGGCAGCGCAGCGGCGTGCTTAATTTGGGCGTCGAAGGGGTGATGTTGTTAGGAGCTTACAGCTCGTTCTGGGGGGTTTACCAACTGACTCCCGACAAAGCGACCTCTTTTGACCCAATGGCTTTGGCAGCGGGTGTATTGGTGGCCGTGTTGGTCGGGTTGTTGATGGGATTAGCAACGGCTTTTATTAATGTGACGCTTCAGGCCGAGCAAGGGATCAGTGGGATCGGGATCTACCTGTTTGGCCTGGGCATGAGTACCTTGCTGTTCCAAAAGAATTTCAGCCAGGTTGTCACGGTGAAGGGTTTCCCTAAGATACATTTTCCTGTGTTAAGCGATATTCCCCTCATCGGCGAAATCTTTTTCCGGCAAAACCTGCTCGTCTATGGGGCATTTGCGCTGATTCCGCTGGCCTGGTTTGTGCTGCATAAAACAACGTTTGGGCTGCGGCTGCGTGCTGTCGGGCAAAACCCCGAAGCGGCAGACTCGATGGGAATCAGCGTGACGCGAGTCCGTTATATGGCGGTCATCATTGGCGGTGTGTTGGCATCGGTGGCTGGCGCTTCGATGTCGATTGGACACCTGAACGTCTTCCAACAAAACCTGACCGATGGCCGGGGCTTTATCGCGGTGGCCCTGGTGTATTTTGGAAGCTGGCGGCCCTACGGCGTGATGTACGGGGCGCTGCTGTTCAGTCTGGTGACGGCGCTTCAAATCAAAGCGGTCACTATCGGGATCGGGATACCATCGGAACTTCTGTCGATGACTCCGTACCTGCTGACGATTATCGCGTTGATCTTCGCCTCGCGCCGGATTGACCAACCGGCGGCATTGACCAGGCCGTTCGAGCGCGGAGAATAGCCAACCTGTTGACACTTTGGCTAAGATCACTAATACAGGCGCTTGAGTCACTGTCTTGCAGCACGATAAACTAAAGGGTTGTCCGGGGCGGGCATTTTGCCCAAACCGTTAATCATATGGGTGATACTTAGGAGGATTCGTGATGAAAAAAGTCTATCTCGTCGTTGCGCTGTTATTGGTAGCAGCGATCTCCCTGCCGGTGTTGTCTGGTTCACCCGCTCAAGCTCAAGATGATGTGTTCCGCGTAGCCGTCGTGACCCCCAGCACAGGGACTGATCTCGCCTTTAGCCAGAGCATGTACGACGCCCTGGCTGCCATTCAGGAAGAACGCGGCGAAGATGCGTTCGAGTTTGCGATTTCCGAAAACTTGTTTGTCGTAGATGATGCGGCTGCCGCCCTGCGTGACTATGCGGACCAGGGTTATGATCTGGTGATCGCGCATGGTTCGCAGTATGGTTCTTCGCTGGTCGAAATCGCCCCCGACTATCCCGAAACGGCTTTTGCCTGGGGTACCACCGTCGATACGTTTGTGGATCAGGACATCACCAATGTGTACGCCTATGAAGCTCGCTCGGAACAGGGCGGCTTTGTGTTGGGCGTCATGTCCGCGATGCTGACCGAAAGCGGCGTGATCGGCGTGGTTGGCCCGATTGAGACCGGCGATGCCAAACTGTATGTGGATGGTTTTAAAGCCGGTGTCGCGTATGAAGACGAAGAAATCGAAGTCCTAGTGAACTACATTCAGTCGTTCAGTGATCTGGCGAAGGCAGCAGAAGCGGCCCAGGCGATGATCGATGAGGACGCGGACGTTCTGACCGGCACGGCGCAGATGGTGCCTGGCGCGATTCAGAAAGCCCAAGAAGCTGAAGCGCTGTGGTTTGGCACTCAGGCTGATCAGGCCTCGCTGGCCCCTGACATTGTGGTAGCCTGCCAGGTGTATGACTGGACCGTTGCCTTGAATCCGATCATCGACCAGGTGATGGAAGGCACACTCGGCGGTGAGGCGTTCGCGCTCACGCTCGAAAACGAGGGCCTCGTGATCCAGTTCAATGAAGAATTTGAACTGGATGAAGAAGTCATGGCCGCCGGTGAAGAAGTCGCACAGGCGATTGTTGACGGCGACATCTCGTTTGAAATCGCGGAAGACGGCACCCTGACCGTTGTCGAAGCCGAATAATACTCCGGCAAAATAGAAACTTTTTGGGGGCGCTGCGCTACATTTGTGCGGCGTCCCTCGCTTTTACTAAGAATGAATAACTAGAAACCAATTTTCAGAAATAGTGAGTAGATTAGGCAGGGAATTATGTCAGACGCCACACCTCAACTGCTCCCAACGGGCCAATCGCGCATCGAGCATATGGAAATGCGCGGTATCGTCAAACGGTTTCCGGGGGTACTGGCCTGCAACTCCATCAATTTTGATGTGCGGGCTGGGGAAGTTCATGCCCTGTTGGGCGAAAACGGCGCGGGCAAAAGCACCCTCATGAAAATTCTTTATGGCTTATACCACGCCAATGAGGGCGAAGTGTTTTTGGATGGGCAGCGTGTCTCGATCCATTCACCTTCGGATGCTATCGCGCACGGTATCGGCATGATCCACCAGCATTTTATGCTGGTGCCGTCGCTGACCGTTGCGGAAAATGTCGCGTTGGGGCAGCGTTCTGCGCGTGAACCGCTGCTCGACCTGAACGCGGTATCAAAGCGCATCCGGTTATTGGCCGATACTTATGGCCTGCGTGTGGACCCCTCGCAGCCGGTCTGGCAGTTAGCGGTAGGCGAACGGCAGCGCGTTGAGATCGTCAAAGCGCTCTATCGTGGGGCCGCCCTGTTGATCCTCGATGAGCCGACGGCGGTGCTGACTCCTCAAGAAGTCAATGATCTATTTAAAACTTTCCATCAGATGGTCAAAGACGGACACGCGCTGATCTTTATCTCTCACAAACTGCATGAAGTGTTAGCGATCAGCGACCGGATCACGGTGCTGCGTGATGGGTGCGTGGTCGGCTCAACACCCACCCGTGAAGCGACGAAAAAGAGTCTGGCCCAAATGATGGTAGGTCGCGAAGTGATTCTGCAATACGATCAGCCGCCAGTCGACGCGGGCGCGGTCCGGCTTAAGGTCGAAAACCTGCACGCACAAAGTGATCGGGGAACGGCAGCCTTACGCGGCGTGAACCTGGAACTGTGCGCCGGTGAAATTCTCGGACTGGCTGGGGTGTCGGGCAACGGGCAGCGTGAACTGTCTGAGGTAATCTTTGGACTGCGTCCGGCCACTCAGGGTAAAGTTGAGTTAGAAGGGCAGCCCATTACGGGCGCTTCTCCGGCCCACCTGAATAAATTAGGACTTTCCTATATCCCTGAAGAACGTATGGTAGACGGCGTGATTAAGGATTTCACGGTGGCCGAAAACCTGATGCTGCAAGATCATGCACGGCCTCCCTATGCGTTTAACATTTTTGTCAATCCGAGGGCGGTTGCTCACCACTGCGCCGAACTGATCCGTAATTTTAATATTCGTACACCCAACCAGGAAACCCCGCTTAAGAGTCTGTCTGGGGGCAATATTCAGAAATTGATTTTGGCCCGCGAACTGGCTCGCACCCCGCGCGTCTTGATCGCGGCCCAACCCACACGCGGCGTAGATATTGGCGCAACGGAATATATTCATCAACGGCTGCTTGAACAGCGTACCAAAGGCACGGCTACCCTGTTGATTTCGGAAGACCTGGACGAGATTTTGGCGCTGGCAGACCGGATCGCGGTGATCTACGAAGGTGAGATTGTCGGAATCGTGGATCGAGCAGCGGCCAGCATCGAGGAACTGGGGTTGATGATGGCTGGGGTGCGCCGCGAATCCACCGCCAGTTAAAGATATTTGACCGCACCCTTTAACCTGTGTTACGATCTAATAAAGTAAACGCTTTTTTCCCTCTCGCCTGTTGGTCGTGTGATGCTGAGGGGCAGCACGGCGTTGGGCATCCCCGCCCATCGAAAAGTACCGGCAGGTGTTATCCACATATCCGTTAAGTACGAAGGTGCGAAGTATTATGTCGCTTTGGACGTTTTATCATACGCCACCGACGATTGACGAGGCATTAAAATTATTAGAGTCCTACCAGGGGCGCGCGCGCGTCATCGCCGGGGGGACAGATCTGCTGTTGGATATCCGACAGGGACACGCTCCACGCCCGGAAGCTTTGATCGATGTTACGCGCATCCCCGATATGAATTTTATCTGCCAGGAAGACCACAGTCTGCGGATCGGCGCCGCCGTGACCCACACTCAGATCGTGACTGCACCGGAGATCGCCCGCTATGCCACCTGTCTGGTGGAGAGCTGCGGCGTGGTCGGCGGGCCGCAAGTGCGTAACGTGGGTACACTAGGCGGTAATGTTGCTCATGCCCTGCCCGCCGGAGATGGCACAACTTCATTAGTTGTTTTGGATGCTGAAGCCGAAGTCGTTATTGATCGTGTGCGGCGTTGGCTGCCCATCCGTGACTTGTTTCGCGGCCCTGGTCAGTCGCTGCTCGATCAGACACGCGACCTGCTGATCCAGTTCCGTTTTAAGTTAAGCGGGACACATGAAGCCACCGCTTTTAAGCGTATCATGCGCCCGCAGGGAGTCGCGCTGCCGATCCTGGGCTGTGCGGCCTGGGTCCGGCTGGATGAGACTCACCAAACCTATGCCGATGTGCGCGTGTGCATCGGTCCGGTGAGCAGTACCCCGATCCGCGCTGCGGCGGTCGAAGCGACCTTGCGCGGCCAGCCGGTGAACGATGAAACACTGGGTCGCGCGGTCAGTGCAGCGCACGAAAGCCTGCATCCGCGCACCAGCAAATATCGGGCGACAGCGGACTATCGCCAGGAAATGGTCGAAGTTTTGCTGCGGCGTGTACTGACACTCGCCGCGCAGCGTGTTCGCAGTGGAGAAGTAATTCCTGAAGGTGTTGGGATTGAGTAGTTGGAGCGAGTATCATGAGCCAATTGCAGCTAATCGTTAATGACCGACCTTATGAACTCGATGTACCAGAATCACGCACGCTGGCACAAGTGCTGCGTTATGATCTGGGCATGACTGGAACCAAGATCGGGTGCGAGGAAGCCGAGTGCGGAATTTGTACCGTACTGGTTGACGGTCTCCCGGTGGATTCGTGCATCTACCCCGTTTTTAAAGCACAGGGTGCCTCCATTGTCACGATTGAGGGGCTGGCGCAGAGCGGCGAACTTCATGCACTGCAAAAAGCGTTTATCGATCATGGGGCGGTCCAATGTGGTTTTTGCACGCCAGGACTGATCATGAACGCCAAAGCTCTGCTCGATCAGAACCCCGATCCGACAGATCATGATATTAAGGTGGCGCTGAAAGATACGCTGTGCCGTTGTACCGGTTACACGAGTGTGTTCAATGCGATCCATTCGGCGGCGCAGGAATTGCGCGGCGAGGGTGCGATTGCCTGGCACGAAGTCCAGACGGTTCCCCCTTTAAACGCCATCGGGCAGCCTGTCCCACCGCAAGAGATGGTGGACAAAGTGACCGGGCGTGCTAAGTATACCGATGATTATGACTTCCCCGGCATGTTGATCGCGCGCACGCTGCGCGCCGCCCATCCTCACGCGCGCATTTTGAGCATCAACACCAGCAAAGCCAAAGCTTTACCCGGCGTTTATGCTGTGCTGACCCATGAGGATGTCCCCGGCCCCAATATTCACGGCCTGATCTACGATGACTGGCCCGTGTTGGCGGCAGATAAAGTGCGTTATATGGGCGATCCGGTCGCCATCGTCGCGGCAGATGATGCTGATATTGCCCAGCAAGCTCTCGACCTGATCGAGGTCGAATATGAGCTGTTACCCGTCGTGACCGGCCCACAGTTCGCCCGCACGCCCGAAGCGGCGCTGGTGCATGAAGATTGGAAGACCGGCAACCTGCTTAAACATATCAAGGTTCAACAGGGTGACATCGAACAGGGGTTTGCCCAGGCTGATGTAATCGTCGAGCGCGAGTACCGCACACCGACCATTGAACACGCTTTTATGGAACCCGAATGTTCGATTGCTGTTCCGGCGGGGTACGACGACGAGCACGTTAAACTGACGATCTATGTCGGCTCGCAGATTCCTTATGAAGACCGGCGGCAGACCGTGCGCGCGCTGGGATTATCCGAAGATCAGGTGCGTGTCCGGGGAACCTTGATCGGCGGCGGTTTCGGCGGCAAAGAAGACATCGCCGGGCAGATTCATGTTGCTCTGCTGGCGCAGGTCACCGGCAAGCCGATCAAAATGTTGTACACACGCCAGGAATCGCTGCTGTTCCACCCCAAACGCCACGCGACGATTATTCGTATCAAGACCGGGGCGAAACGGGATGGCACGCTGACAGCGGTCCAGGCGGAGTTGTACGGCGACGGCGGCGCGTATGCCAGTCTATCCGATAAA
>JACRBK010000157.1 GCA_016234525.1 Chloroflexota bacterium | reverse complement strand
TGGCGGTGAACGCCGCGATCAATGAGATTGACAATACGATCGGCCCGCTGCTCTCTGGCACCCAGGCCAGCCTGGAACAACGGCTGCGCGAAGAACGCGCCACCCAGGAAGCCTCCGGCGGATCGTAGTCTGTCCGAGCGGCTTTCAGCAAAAAAACAGTAGGGGCAGGGCTATGCACTTTGAGAAAATAATACGGTTATGTTGAGGGACGAAGTCAAAAGCGACCTCACCCCCTACCCCCTCTCCAACTCGGTTGGAGAGGGGACCGCAGCCGACCCTTCTCCCCCTTTCTCTGCGTAGCGGGGAAAGGGGGTCTGGGGGATAGGGGTAAATCCGCATGACCTGATTAATTAGTAAAAGTGCATTGCCCTGCCCTGGGCGACGCAAGCATCGCCCCTACAAAATCAACGTGGCCTCACCCCCTACCCCCTCTCCAACTCGGTTGGAGAGGGGACCGCAGCCGAGCGGGTTTGATTAGGGGCCGCCCTATTTCAATTCTGCACCGCGCAGAGATAGATCACGGCTGGACACCTGTCCCTGGCATCGCCCCGCCGAAAAAAGTCAACCGCTGCGGCGTTCCACCTTCAGCCGGGACAATATACAGGTCTTGATGCGCATACTCACCCGCGCCATCCGAATAGTACAGAATATGAGAGCCGTCTGCCGTCCAACGCGGCTCAATCTCCCAACCGTCAGCCTGCACGAGCGGGCGCAAATTTGAGCCATCAACATTGACGGTGTACAGATCATAGTTGTGGACATCGTCATAACCCGAAAACACGATCCGCGTGCCGTCCGGCGACCAGACCGCACTCCCAGAGGGCAGATCGCTCGACACCAATAGGCGCACCCCCGAACCGTCCGCGCTGCCAACATACAGGTTGAGATCATCACCGCGCCACGAGGAAAAAAGCACTTCTTGACTGTCCGGCGACCAGAGCCCGCCGTGATCGTTGGCGAGATCGTTCGAGACGTTGATCCACTCGCCGCCATCCACAGCGACAACAGCCACTTCATAGGCGCCCTCTACAGAAGTCATGAACGCGAGGCGTGTGCCGTCCGGCGACCAGGACGGAAAATTCACCCATTGGTCCAGATCGATCACCTTGCGCGTCTCCCCGCTCGCGACATCCGCCACGTAGATGCCCCATTCGCCATCACGATCACTGCCGAATGCGATTTGTGAACCGTCCGGCGACCAGGATGGATGGATGTCTGCGCCGGGATCGGTGATGAGCGCGCGGCGGTTGGAGCCGTCCACATCGATCACGTAAATATCAGTGAGTTCGAGGGCATCCGGATCAGCGACGATAAAAACGATCTGAGTACCATCCGGTGACAGCACAGGCCAATCTTCTTGCTCAGGAGTATCCGTGATCTGGGTCAAGGCGGAGCCATCAGCGCGGATGCTGTAAATATCCCACTTGCCTTCGCCGTACCATGTCCACGCGCTGTCTTCATTAGCGACAAATACGATCAAATCGTCCGGGAGAGAAGTATCGCCTGGCTCCGGCGAGGGGGTAAAGGTCGGCAGCAGGCCGTCTGCCGTCGACACCGGGGCATGGCTGAGCAGCCCCGCCATACCCCCCAACAGGATAATTGCCAGCGTGATCCCAACGAAACGGCTGTGTCGCATGGCCTTCTCCTTATTGAAACTCGCTAAAACCGCGTCCGGCCTATTCGCCTTCTTCCACCGGCAGTGGTTTGTGTTTGTGTCCATTGATCACGCGGCGGATTGCATAGGGGCCTTTGCCCTGCGCCTCGTAATAGGTGCGCATCAACATTTCCATCATCAATCCCAACAAAATGGACTGGATCGCCAACACGCCGAACAGCGCCGCCAGGACCGGCCAGGGCGAATTCCAGCGCAAATTCCCGGCGAAAATGCCGCTCAGGGCCATCACCAGAATGCTGATCATGCTCAGAAATGAGAGAATAAAACCCGTCCCGCCGAAAATATACATCGGGCGCGTGTTGTATTTGGTCAAAAAAGTGACAGTCATCAGGTCCAGCACCACTTTGACCGTGCGCCACAGCCCATATTTTGATTTGCCGTGAATACGCGGGCGATGATTCACCGGGCGCTCGATGATCCTGGCCCCGGCGGCATTCGCCAACACCGGAATGAACCGGTGCATCGCGCCATACAACCGCACATGATCCAACACCTCGCGGCGGTAGGTTTTCAGGGTGCAGCCATAATCGTGCAAATGCACTCCGGTCACGCGGGAGATCAGACGGTTCGCCATGCGCGAGGGAATCTTGCGGATGCTGGTATCTTTGCGATTTTTACGCCAGCCGCTCACCAGATCGTAACCTTCTTTTTCCATCTGATCGAGCATAATCGGGATGTCGTGCGGATCGTTTTGCAGATCAGCGTCCATTAAGGCGATGATCGCGCCGTTCGCATGATCGATCCCGGCCTGGATCGCTGCCGTCTGGCCGAAATTGCGGCGCAGCAGCACCGTGCGCACCGTGTCGGGTGATTGTTCAGCCAGGGTCGTGATCTTTTGTCCACTTGAATCGCGGCTGCCGTCATCCACATAAATAATTTCATAGCGAAGGGCCATGCTGTTCAGCACGCCCACCAGTTCATCATGTACCGGAAGTACATTGTCTTCTTCGTTATATACCGGCAGCACTACCGATAGATCAAACGGATAGTGGCGGTTATGAGAGGTATCCACCCGAAAACTCTCCTCAAAGATGGCCCAACATACACACTGCGCGACACCCGGCAGGTGTCGCGCAGCAGTGATTATAGCCTGTGGAGTCCGCGTCCGTCAACGGACGGCGGTCTTAAAACAAGGTGGTGGTCTGTACGATAATGTCGATGGTGCGGTAGACGGTCTTGTCGTCCATTGTGACCACCATCAAGGTATAGGTAGTATCAGACCGGGGGCATTCGGTGCGTTGATCATGCCCGATGACACCTTTACCCTGATAATACACCTCCTTGATGCCTTCCACGTCCCAACTAAGAACGGCACATTCACCCTGCGGGATCGTGTAACGATCCGCCACAAATGAGATCATCAGCGTGGCAGAAGTCGGGACGGGGGTCATGCCGGGAGCGGTCGTCGCCACCGGAGCGGCGGTCGGCTGGGCGAAGATAATCGGCGGCGCGTCAGCTTCACCCACACGGGCGCAGTCGCCAGTAGCCGTCACATCGACTTGATTCACCCACGCCTGCGCGACATTCGGCACAAGAAGCTGCCACCACAACGAGCCATCATTCCCCGGAGCCTGACCGAGCACGTCAAACGGTTGATTGGCGTCCAAATAATCGAGGATGCCCCGGTTGAATCCCGGCCCAACGCGGATCTGGACAAAGGCGTTCGTAGCGATCACACGGCAGGGTTCTGTCGGGACCACCGGCAGAGTCGTCTGTTGTGAGCCGGGCAGGTCGGGCTGTCCTCGGAAAGCCGGAACGCAGTCTACCGCGCAGGTGACCGGATTTTCGCCCTCTTCTGCCGTGCAGATTCTATCGCCGCAGTTGGGGAAAACCTGACAGTCTATCGCGCACACGGTTTCCTCGCCCGCCTCGCATACGGCATTGCCGCAGGTCATGGGGGCCAGCGGCGCCAGTGCCGGATAGGACGGCAGGCTGTCAAACGGTTCGAGGATACCAAGCTGCCCCTGTCCGGTGACCTCCAGCGAAAGTTTGTCCGGGATCAGCGCAGAAGGGCCAAGCTGCCCGTTCAGATCAATACCGAATACTTCTACGGTTCCCTGCTCCGAAAAAACGGCGGCTTCGCTGAGAGAGTTTGTTTTGTTCCAAAAATTCGTCCCACGCACCGTGATCGCGGCAGCAGGCGTATACACTTCATAATGCGACTGAGCGTTGACCACCTGATTGACTTGATGGTGCATCGCCCCTGCCGAAACTTCCAGTGTGATCTGGAAAGTGGGATCAACCGCCAACTCGTCTACCTGAAATTGACCGACCTTCAGCACAGTGTTGGGCAAAATCTCAGTTTCTACGCCTTCGAAAAAGGTCAGGTAGGCCAATCCGGCACTATCGGTGCGGATAGAGTCGCCCTCAACCACCGGGATAGCCCGGTTGATGGTGATCCATTGGTTATTGGGCGCACCAGCGACAAGATGCTGCACGAGTCCCTGCACCGGGTCTAGCGTCGCTACCGGGTTATCCTGGCTGGATGCCGGGAACACGCCGATCAGCAGCAGGGTTAGCAAGACCAGCATCACCCCTAATTTTGACAGTCGTTTGAAGACTGGCATACAGCACACTCCGTTGGCCTGAGGCCATTTTGAATATAACGGTCTTCCTAATCGAATATAAAGAGGAACCACCAGAGTTGGCAAAAGGTTTGTGACTTTTTAACAGGTTTATACGGGTTCGTGGGGAGGTTCGGTGTGAATTGTTACACGCTGGATTAAGGCAACTTCGTTGCGGATACAGGTTTCAACGTGTTCGGCGGTCGCGTGGGCGTCTTCCACGCTGACCGAGGCGGGGAGATAACAGTGCATCATCAGAGCATAACCGCCCAGCGCCAGCCGGACCATCGCGTGATGCCATTGAGCGTCTGGATACAGGCGGTTGGCAATCGCCAATGCCTGATCGCGCAGTTCGAGCGCGATCTGAGTCTGGGTAGTGGGCGCACTGTGTTCGTTGATCGGCTCGATATGCGACAGCACTTCGCTGACTTTGGGCAAGCGCGCTTTAAGGCTGCGCTCCAGTTCACTCACCTGGCTGTGAGCCTGGCCGAGGGTCAGTCCTGGTTTGACTTCGACGTGCATTTCCAGCGCGATTCCATCCCGCGTCGGCACCGACACGACTTCGTGCACCGCCAGTCCTAATTCATCGGCGGCGGCGCGTGCTTCGAGCGTGTAATCGGTGGCCATGCCGCGCTGCGGCGCAAAATGGACCTGCACTTCTTCAACTTCGGGATGCGCGGTGCGCACACGTTCTTTGATCGCTTTGGCAATCGCATAAGCGTGATCGGTAGTCACAGCAGGTTTGACGCGGGTATCAATATCCACATGCACCGCGTCCGCCGGACCCCGGCTGCGGATGCGAGTCGTTTCTTCAAGGCCGGGGACATCTTGCAGCAGAGTCTCAATCTCTTTGGGATCAAGCGTCTGGTGATCGGCCAATGTGTTCCCCGTCTGGCTGATGATACGCAGGCCGAGCCGCCCGATCACAACGACGATCAGCAGCGCGACGGCAATATCCGCCCATTCAAACCCCAGCCGCGCCGCGCCCAGACTGATCAGCACTGACAACGACACAAACATATCGCTGGCCGTATGAGACGCATCGGCCAGCAGCAAATCCGATTTTAAGGCGTGTCCTCGGCGGCGCTCGTAAATTGTCACAAAGCCATTGATCACCATCGTGGCGACCATAATCACAAAGCTCACATCCATCACTTCGGGCGCGCCGCCTTGCAGCAGACGATCTAGCATCGTTTGCAGAATCTCCCAGGCCGCGACAAGCAGCAGCCCGCCAATCGCGAGCGTTGCCAGCGTCTCAAAACGGCGGTGCCCGTAAGGGTGATCGTCGTCGGGCGGCTGCGCAGCCATCTGAATGCCGACCAATCCCACCACGTTCGATGACGCATCCATCGATGAATGGAAACCATCCGCGATCATAGCAACCGCCCCGGTCAGAATCCCGGTGATCAGCTTGGCGGCGGCGACGACCACGTTAAGGATCAGCACGATCCACATCACACGGCGCACGGCCTGTGTATGGTCTTTGAGATCGGAGGAATGGGTGCGGGTCTGAGTCATGCCCCGCATTATACCATAACTGGTCACTGGCTCTAGGGCCTGAAAACAGGGCACGGCGAACACACCTGATCGATAGGCGGCAGCCTTAGGCCCTACTGGACAGTCCACATTGATTTTGTAGGGGCGATGCTTGCGTCGTTTAATTTGCGGCAATTTAAGAGCGGCCTCACCCCCTAACCCCCTCTCCAACCGAGTTGGAGAGGGGACCGCAGCCGACCATTCTCCCTCTCCCCGCTGCGCAGAGAAAGGGGGAGAGGGGCGATAGGGGTAAATGACAGCGTGTTTAGAACTTCTTGATCTGCTCTGCGGCCAGCCTATCTACGCGCTCGTTGTATTCGTTCCCGGCGTGGCCCTTCACCCAGCGCCAGTCGATCTCGTGGCGCTGAGTTTCGGCGTGCAGCGTTTGCCATAGGTCTTTATTTTTGACAGGCGTTTTGCTGCTGGTCTGCCAGTTTTTAGCGATCCACCCCTTTAACCATTCGGTGATGCCTTTTTTGACATACTCCGAATCGGTGTGCAGCAGCACATGGCAGGGTTTGGAAAGCGCGCGCAGCGCTTCAATCGCGGCG
The DNA here is from genome assembly GCA_016234525.1 of Chloroflexota bacterium. Classification (GTDB taxonomy): domain Bacteria; phylum Chloroflexota; class Anaerolineae; order Aggregatilineales; family Aggregatilineaceae; genus JACRBK01. The sequence goes on along the minus strand of JACRBK010000157.1, from coordinate 9,056 downwards.
GTGAGTTCCATACGGTTGTTGGTCGTATCCGGCGCGCCGCCGCTCAATTCGCGCTCATGCGGCGATCCGTCGGCCCGCGTGGTCAAGAGAATCGCGGCCCAGCCCCCTGCGCCGGGGTTGGGTTCGCAGCCGCCGTCCGTGTAAATGGTGACAAGAGGTTTTTCGGTCATTGAATCAACTGGGCAAGTTCGCTGTAAAAACTGTCATAATGCTTTTCCGGTTTATCGCCCGCCTGTTCCTTCACTTTGTCTTTGCTAGAACCCGTCTCAGGACACGCGACGGGTTCTGATCCCCACACCTGGAACGCCGTGATCGGCAAGCCGGTGTCAGGATTCATCAGGGTCACATCCACATAAAGCTGCTTACGCTCAATCGTGAACACGGTATTGCTGCCTCCGACCATACTTTCATACGGGCAGCTTTGCAGTAATTCTTTGTGTTCTTTCGAGACACACACGACGAGATTGGTAGAGGCGCGATCAGCGGCGCGTAGGGTGGCAGGCAGTTTGTTGTGCCAGGAATAACGTTTGCCTTCGCTGGTCAAAACTACCACCTTCATCGGGCTGGTCGCGGAAGCGGGCAGATTGTCTATTGACGGCGTGCCGCTCACATTCTCGCACATAGCAGCAATCTGATCTCCATACTTTTGTTTGACTTCGCGCTTCTCCAGTTCGTCCGCAATAAATATTGAGGCGACCAGTCCCGCCACCACCAGCACGATCAGCCCCAGAACAATCGCCGGGAGTTTCGAGCGAGATGATTTGGGAGCTTGCACCGGTGCCGTGCGTGCTTTATCCCGTGAAGACGATGAGTCCATTAGCACGCCAACGATAATCAATATCACGGCGGCCCCACCACCAATTAAAGCAATCAATAATGGGTCCATAAAAAATCCTCCTGGCATGATACGGATAATAAATTACCCCTCATTATACCAGGGTCAATCATTTTTTGGCCTGAGTCTCTTGACTGCGGCGCTTAGCGACAGATTTTGCCGAAGGCAGCAGCGAACGATCCGAAATCCAGGGCGCGTAGGGGGCCATCGTCAGTGTGGACAGTTGCAGCAGCACCGCGTCATAGTTCACCCGCCAGCCCGAAAAATCACGCCAACACTGATCCATATCCGGTTTGAGCGGAACCCCGTATTCTTGCATCCGCCGGTAAGCATCGTCGAATTCTGCCCGGCTGATGCTGATCGGGTCGGTGGGGGCCGGGTCGGGATCATATTTGATCCGGTAAAAATCGGCAATGGAACGCAGCGCCAAAAATCCGGCGCGGATGCATAATTCGGCCTGGGGATCGCGGGGGCGGTTCAGTGTAGAAGAATACAGGGCGGCGCAGTCCAGCACGGTCCCAGCGGCAGTCACCCACGAACGGTTAGGCTTAGGGGATCGGAAGAATACCAGCGCTGCTAATGAGGTGTGGCTTTCTTCCAGTGCGGCGAACCAATGTTCCCACTGTTCCCAGATTTCGGTCAGATAATCCAATCCCCGGATGCGGTGAGATCGCCCAATCATCTCGACAGCGGAGGGCGGCCACCCGGCGCGCACTTCGAGCAGTGTGACCGCTGTTTCTCGCACTGAAAACGCGGCATACATCGTCGGCAAATATGAGATCAGCAGCGCCGCCAACGTTGGCCCCATCGCGGCCTCTGAGAATTGCAGCAGCAGCAGGCCGAACCCTTCTTCACGCGCAAAACCGAGCGTCAGCAGAGATGATCCGCTAAGGGCAAATGACTCGTAGAAATCGCCGACCCCCACCGCCCAATAGATCAACGTGTAGCCCAGCGCGATCAGGGCCAGCATAAAACCCGGCAGCGAGAGCAGCGCAATCGGGGCAAACATCGCCATAATCCGGTCGCGGTCTTCATAGGTGTTGCTGCGGTTAACCCGCCAATAAAACACCTTACGCCATGCGACAAAAAAGATCGCCGCCAGCCGGTCGCGTGCGCCGCGCGGCAGCAAAAACACCCGCAGCGCCGTAAGGATCGTGCGGTAGACCAAAAAAACACCGATCCCAAACGCGATAGTATGGATAATGAACAAAAATATCATGGTCATAGTTATCTCGATAGGTTGGCAGCACCCAGATGTAGTGTTTTTAGAGCTTAACAGGATGATCAGGTTATAATCAGAGTGAATATTTGGGGCAACAGTATCGTTATCGGGATGGGTATGAAATTCAAATTTCACCTTTATGTTCAGAAGCACCAGAACCAAACCTATACCGTCACGCCGATCCCGTTTTACGATCTGGCGACCTTTGGGCCAGTATTGGAAGAGATCAAAACCGAGATGACGGAGGCGATCAAAGAGCGCGTCGAAGGTATGGCCGCCGCCGCGCTGCAAACGTTGGAATTTGATACCAGCCTGACCATGCGCAAAGTGCGCGTGACGCTGCGCCCGATGGATCGCAAAAAACACAAAAAACGCCGTGAACAGGTGGAAATTCTGTTCAGCCTGTTGGTTCGCTCGGACGAAGACAAACAGTTGGTGGTCAATGTCCCCCGGCTGGGGGATCCGCCGCTGACCTTTTATTCCTTTAACCTGGACGAGTTAGAAGAGACGGCGCGCACCGAGATCACCTCGTGGTTGGATGACGAGTCGCTCGAAAGTTTGCAGCAGTATCGCCACGCTCGCAGCGAATTTTTAGACACGCTGGAAGTAGACGCCGAAGTCAAAAAGTCGAAAGAGCGTGCGGGCAGCGAGTTCCGCCCTTTTTTTGATCGCTCGTCGGACGAAGAAAACTTCTGGGCGCTCAAAGAAGTCGGGATCAACATGACCGCGCAGGCATCCGAGGGGGTGTTCCGGCGCGCGTATCACCGTGAAGAGGAAGTCGAAGCCATTTTGCACATCCTGACCAGCGCACGCCATAACAGTGTGCTGGTCACCGGCCCAGCAGAGGCAGGCAAAACCGCCGTGATTCAGGAAGTAGTGCGGCGTATCGCCAACAAAACCTGTGATGAGGCGCTGCATGACCGGCAGGTGTGGCTGATCACCCCGGACCGGATTATTGCCGGGGCGCAGTTCGTCGGGACGTGGGAAGAACGAATCAATAACATCGTGGACGAATGCCGCCACAACCGGCATATCCTGTATGTGCCGGACTTGCCCGGCCTGCTCGAAGTCGGGCGCTGGTCCAAAAGTGACGCGAACGTGGCGATGGCGCTCAAGCCGCATGTCGCTACCGGCGACGTGATGATCATCGGGGAAACCTCCGGCGAACGCCTGACGATGGGCGAGAATCTCGGCCCGGCGTTTATGAACCTGTTCCGCCGGGTAGAAGTCGCCGGGCTGCCGGAAGAAGCCGCGCGATCTGTGTTGAGCAGTGTCGCGCGTGATATGGAGCGCGATCTGAACGTGCGCGTGCTGCCCGATGCGATCCAGACCAGCCTGGGACTCAGCCGCCGTTTTTTGCCGTACCGGGCCTTCCCCGGCAAAGCGATCCGCCTGCTCGAAGAATCGGCGGCGGACATTAACCGGCTGCGCGCTCAACCCCAGGCCGAACCGACTAACAGTCTGCTGCGCCGCATCCGCACCACGACGGTGGGCCGCGAAGATGTGATGCAGGCATTCTCGCGTTTTAGCGGAATGCCGGAATTTATCGTCAACGATACGGCGCGTATGTCGTTGGGCGAAGTCGAAAACTTCTTCCACGAGCGTATTATCGGCCAGGAAGAAGCCGTCGAAGCGATGGTGGATCTTGTGGCGACGGTCAAAGCCGGGATGAATGATCCGCACAAACCGTTGGGATCGTTTTTGTTCATCGGCCCGACCGGAGTCGGCAAAACGCAGATGGCGAAAACCCTGGCGGCGTATTTGTTCGGCAACGAAGCACGCCTGATCCGCTTCGACATGAGCGAATATGTGGACTTTGACGGCATGGTGCGGCTGATCGGCGCGTTCGATAAAGAAGGCGAACTGACTCGCCGCGTGCGTGAACAGCCGTTCAGCGTGGTGCTGCTCGACGAGTTTGAAAAAGCCTCACCGCGCATTTATGATATTTTCTTGCAGGTGTTGGGCGAAGGCCGCCTGACTGACGCCGCCGGAAAAACCACCTTTTTCCACAACACGATCCTGGTTCTGACCAGCAACCTGGGCGGGGGATCAAAAGCGTTCCGTGCGCCGGGGTTTGTAGCGAGCGATGGGGCCGATCCAAAGGTGATCAACCAGACGCTCAAAACGCACTACCTGGGCGAGATCGAACAATATTTCCGGCCCGAATTTATCAACCGGCTGGATAAGATCGTGGTCTTTGGGCAGCTTGGCCCCGAAGCGGTGCGCGGTATCGCCCGGCGCGAAGTGAACGAACTGCTGCTGCGCGACGGCATCACACGGCGGCCTATTCTGGTCGAGATTGACGAGTCGGTGATCGAACTGGTGTTAGAGCGCGGCTACAGCCCTGAATATGGCGCACGCCCGCTCAAACGCGAGATCGACCGGATGATCGCCGCGCCGATGGCCCGATCACTGGCGCAGCGCAGCAGCGACGAACAACATTTGCTGCGGGTGACAGTCGAAGAAGGTAAACTGGCGCTGAAGATCGTGCCGATTGACGACGCGGGCCAGCACAACACGGTCACACTCAGCACAGCGCTGGACGGTGTCAGCCGCAAGCAGCGCATGGACCTGCCCCAGTTGGTAGAAGGTTTCGCCCTGCTGCGCCGCAAGTTGGGTGACTGGAGCGAGTCGGATATGGTCAAGGAGATGCAGCGCGAGAAAGACAACCTGCAAGCCTCGATCTATTCGACCGAGTTTTGGGATAACCGCGACGACGCGCGCGACAACATGCGCCGCTATTATTTCCTGGACCGGCTGACGCGCCGCGTGCGCCAGCTTCAGGAACGGGTGGAGTATCTTGAAGATTTCGCCGTGTTGGTCAACCGCGAGCGCGATCTGAGCTATCTTTCGGACCTTGCGCGGGATTACGAAGAGTTTTATGACCAGGTGCATTTCCTGGACATCGAACTGTTGACAGCGCGCCTGCCGCATCGTAACCAGGCCATGATGCTGATCTCCCCGCTCGGCCAACAGGCCAACCCCGCCGAAAAAGCGTCGGATGTGTGGGCCAGACGGCTGTCGGAGATGTATCTGTGGTGGGCTGAGCGCAAGGGCTATGACCGCGAGCTGTACCTGCTCACGCCTGATCCTGATATGCCGGGGGGACGGTCCTTCACGCACCTGACAGCGGGCAATTTTCAGGAAGTGATGCACCGTTATGCGCGCTACGAACACACTGACGAGATCGCGCTGTGGTTTGAGGGCAGCAACGTGTTTGGTTTCCTCAAGGGCGAACGCGGGCTGCACCGCCTGTTAGGAGATTCAACCGGCTCTGGCGAAGAACTGGCGCGGGTGCAGGTGTTTGCGCTCCCAGACGGCACGAATGTGCGAAACTGGCTGGCGGATTACCAGCGCATCAAAATCGAGATCGCCGATGGTGAACGCCCGCAGCCCGCGCAAGAAAAGCTGCTGGTGATCCGGGTCTACAGCCTGGATCGCGGCGAAAAGTTCGTGCGCGACCAGCGTACCGGCGTGCGCCTGACCGGAATCAAGGAGATCATGCAGAAAGGGAAGATCGACGAGTTCATTCTCACCTATCTGCGCTCCGATGAAGCGGAAATCGGCTGGGAAGATCGTTACCCGCCGACGTTCCCGTTTTAGGGAAGCTGTCAGCGAAAACTGGCCTCACCCCCTACCCCCTCTCCAACAGTGTTGGAGAGGGGATCGCAGCCGACCAAATTTTGTAGGGGCGCCGCTTGCCGCGCCCAGCTCTTCCCCGCTCTCAGCAGGGGAGAATATCAACCTTATTGAGCCAGTAACAGTCAAAACATCCCATGACACTCACCATCCAACCCTTCACCTATTCCGACGATGAGTACCGCGTGGCGCTGGACATCAACGCGGCGGTCTTTAACGAGCCGCCCGACTCGCTCGCCGAGTGGCAGCACGACGACCAGACGCGCAGCGCCGACTATGCGTTTTATCGTGATCTGGTGCGGCGCGATAACACCGTGATCGCCTATGTTGAAACCTACCAGAATCAGTATTCCTACCATCCTCAGAAATATGAATGCCGTATCTTTGTCCATCCGGCTCACGACGGTCCCGACGTTCGCCCGTTCGTGCTGGAACACGTGCTGAACAAGTTACGCAGCGAGAATCTGATCGCACTAACCTCCGGGATGCTGGACGATAAGCCGGAAGCCATGCGGTTTTTTGAGGAATATGGCTTCAAACCGGTGGCTGAAGAGAAGATTTCTAAACTCGATGTAACTCGTTTTGATGACACCCAGTTCGAAGCCATCTTTGAGCGCGTGCGCGCCGCCGGGATCACGATCAGTACGCTGCGCGAGCTTCAGCAGCATGATCCCGACTGGCAGCGCAAGTTATACGATCTGGATGTGACCGTCAATCGGGATATTCCTTCCACTGGCGAAAAAATCTATCGCCCGTTTGAAGAGTGGCTGATCTACCGGCTGCAAGGACCGGCCTTTGACCCCGACGGGTGGTTCGTTGCGCTGGATCATGGACTGTATGTCGGACAGAGTCACGGCAGCATCAGCGCCGAGGGCGATCCGGTCCAGTTTGTAACCGGCGTGACCTCCACTCGGCGCGACTATCGCCGCCGGGGCATTGCGACTGCGCTCAAAATCCACGCGATCCGGTATGCAAAAGCGCACGGCGTGCCGGAAATTTTTACCACCAACGATTCAAAGAATCCCATGTACCAACTCAATCTGGCCCTGGGATTCCAGCCGCAGCCCTCGTGGGTGCGGGTCGAAAAATCGTTGATCGAGGGTTGAACCCGGCTAATCTTTCATTTTGTCAAGCCAGGCCATGCCCTCTTCGACGCTGGTAAAGACCATCATGCGCAGGCCCAGCGTGAAGAGGGCCTCCATGGTGGGGATCATCGTACCCGCGTCGACCAACTCTTGTGGCACAACCAAGGCCCAGTATTTCCAACCCTTTTCGATGGTGCGGCGGTTCCAATCGTTGAAGCCCCACTCCCGATCTTCCTCTGAAAGTGGCCCGTTTTTCCGGTCATCGGAGAGCCACTTACAGGCACCATATTTACCCAGAGCCTCGGTGCCTGTGTTTAGAACATCGCGCAAGGGTTGGCCGCCCACCGGTTTGTGGATGGTATGATGAATGATCTTCTTGTCTTGCAGATATTCCAGCGTCATATACTCACTAGAGAAAAGCACAATTCTGATCATGGTAAACCTCCCAGTCAAAGCTTACTTACCCTATATTTATCCTATATTATTCTTATCAAAACCCAATTTAAATGAAGGCTGAAGATGTTAATAAATATTGACATATTGCTCGTATAAATTAAATTTCTTATAGAAATTTTATTAACCCCTCTCGTACCAACCACCCGGAAGGGCGTCTCCAGCGCCTTATCAGATTCAAGTCACTTCCGCCGGACTCCCATGGATGGTACACCAGGCTCATTGCCAGATCAGGCGGGCAGTTGTATGATTCTCACCTGACAGCGGTTTGTTCAGGGAGGAAGTATGGCGCAGCAAGATTTATTATCGCGGATTGATTTGTGGGCCGGGCGGCTGAACCGGCTGCCGCGCCTGGGACGGGTCATCCTCAGTTTGTTGATCACGCTCGAACTGGTGGTGCTGGTGTCGATTGTGGTCGACGGTCTGTTGATCGATGAAGTGGTCGCAGGGGATGTCGGGGCCGGAATGCCTATTCTGATCGAAGCGGTTTTTGGGGTGATCTTTTATTCGCTGGGCTGGTGGGCGCTGGTCGGTTTTGACCAACCCTGGCGCGCGACTACCGCCTCGGTGCTGTATTTCGCTGCCGGAGTGATCGGCCTGGGGCTGATTTTGATTCTCGTATTATACGGCCTGGCGTTTGGCTATTTATTGTAGTGTAGGGAGACGAGACGATGCGACGTTGGATGTTTATACTGCTGCTGATCGGACTGCTGGCGCTGACGGGATGCGACGGCGACAAAGACAAGGACTCCAATACCGACCAGGAGCCAAGCGCGACGGCTTTTGTGCCGACTCCGCTCCCGCCGACCTGGACTCCTTCCCCTGAAGGTTTTGTCGCCTCAGACACGCCCTCCCCCACTCCAAGAGAGATTCAAGAGGGCGAACCGGGCGCATTAACCGGCGGATCACCCTTCCCCGCCACCTGGACACCGGGCCGCCGCCCGACCGTCACGCCGCGTTATACGGCATCCCCCATCCCGCCCACCGATCCGCCCGCTGCCACCTGGACACCGCAGCCAGATTATTGTTACACGCTCCAGATCGTCAGCGAAGATGTGCGAATTTCGGTCGGACAGGATGTTGAAGTAAGCTGGATTCCGATTGAGAGGTATCCCGATTACCTGTTTTCAGTGCGCAACCCCAGCGGTGAAATTGTTTTTCAGGAGATCGTCAAAGGCAAAACCACGATGTTGATCCCTGGCAAAACTTTTACCAATGCGGGGGGTTATGCGTGGGAAGTCTGGCCGCTGGATGAACAAGGCAATCAGACTTGTTTCTCCACCAGCCGCGACATTATCGTGTCGTTCTAGGTTCTGGTTGGCGTAAGCTGTAGAGTTTTACCCCTATTCCTCACTTCCTCTTTCCTCGCTGCGCCGAGAATGGGGGAGTGAGGGATCTCGATCTCTTCCTCTCAAAAGTGCAATACTTGTGCTGCTGGAGAAGTTTCGATGAGTATTCTCGACGAGTTATCATCACGAGCCGGAGATCGCACCGAAGCATCAAACCGTGATGTGGCCGCCCTCTGTGTTGAAAACCCGGTTTTGTTGGCAGAAATCGCCAGGGGATTGGTCCACAAAGACGTCGCGCTGGTGGGCGACGCTGTCGAAGTATTCACGCTGGTGGCAGAGCAGCATCCCGAACAGGTCATCTCGTATGCCGAACAGATCACCCCTCTGTTGGCACACAAAACCACGCGCGTCCGATGGGAAGCGGCGCATACCCTCGCCTTGATCGCGGCACAGTCGCCCCAAACCATCGCCACACGGCTCGAACCACTGGCAGCGATCATCCGCACGGATAAAAGCGTGATCGTGCGTGATTA
>JACRBK010000156.1 GCA_016234525.1 Chloroflexota bacterium | reverse complement strand
ATCGGGCTGGCGGTGATCACGCCGGACAAAGCCGTATTGTTCCAACATCAACAGGCCGCGTTTGCTCGCCAGCAGACTGCCGACCGGCGATACCGCGTGTAAGGCGTCCAGCGGCGCGCCGTCTGGCGGAAACACCCCGAAGGCATCGAACAGCCGCCGATAGTCACGCGGCAGCGCTTCTAACGATACATCCAGCGCGCGGTTCAGACTGGCGTTGATCACAGGCGCTTCAGGAGATTCCTCGGTTTCCGCCTCATCCTCCGAGTTTTCCACCGGGGGAGCCGTTTCGACTTGCAGCAGCGGTTCGAGTTCATCCAACGAGAGTTTATCACGGCGGGCCAACGCCCCCGCGAGCATCAGCGCGTAGGGATGATGGCCGAGCAGAGTCACGAGGTGGAGCAGTTGGGGACGAATCCGCCGGATGTCATCGATCCCGGCATGGCGCGCTAAAGCATCCACCGCGGCGTTATCGTCCAGGCCGCGCAGCGTGATCACGCCTTCCGGGTCTTCGGGCAGCGGCACATCAGGATCAGGCAGCGCAGGCGCAATTTCTACCGCCGCCAATACGTGCTCGGTCAGCGTGGGCAGCACCTCGATCAGCGGATCGTCAGGGGCCAGGTTATCCACAATCAGCAGGGTGTGTTCGTCCAACTGCCCGGCGAGTCTGGCCCGACGGCTGACCGGATCGGGATCAGCCAGGACGTGTGGCAGATTCAGCGCCAGCGCCAGGATTTGATCCAGGCGGGCCGGCTGATCGATCCACCAGATGCGGCGAAAACGCTGGCGAGTGCGCTCGTGGTTGGCAACATTCGCCAGCAGCGCCGATTTACCTACACCGGGTTCGCCGCGCACCTGCACCGCATGTCCGGCCAAAAGAGGCCGCAGCACGCGCATCAATTCCTGGGTTCGCCCTTCGAAAATCACCGGGCGGGGCGGAGCCGTCAGCCACGCCCGCGCCGCTTCGATCACCTCGGCTGCCGGGCGCGGATACCAACGCGGGGGCAGCGGCGCTAGCGGAATTTCGGGGCGCGCTTCGGGCCGGGTCAGGCGGAAAGGAGCCGCATCCAACGCCGCCTGAGGATGTTCCAGCGGGAACGCCAGCAGCGTTTGAGTCAGCGATAAAAACTCTTCCGCCCGAAAGCCAATCAGGGTCGGATTAAAGGCAGGTAGAAGGGATAATTGGGTTTCATCGGTCATAGCGTGCGATCTTAGGTAAAATCTGATCAGAATAATATAACTAACGCACCATTATAGCCTGAATTTTATGGTTCCGTTGGAAAGGGTATCCCATGTTCAAAAAAGTGTACGACATCAGCATGACACTGAGCGCAGACACCCCTATGTATCCTGGTGACCCGCCGCTGAACTTCACCCCACAGGCCACCTTTGAAAAAGATGGTCTCAACATGCTCTCGCTCGGCAAAATCACGGCCCATATCGGCACCCACCTGGACGCGCCGCTGCATTTTGTCGACAAAGGCAAAACTATCGACCAGTATGCACCGGAAACCTTTATTTTGCCCGCCCAGGTGATCGCCCTGGACGCCCCCGTGATCAGCCGCGACGTGTTGGAGGCGTGCCAGATTCTGCCGGATCACGCACTGCTGTTCAAGACGCGCAATACCACTGCCGCCGCCTCAATTACCCATGATAACGCCGTCTATGTCTCCAAGTCCGGGGCGGAGTTCCTGATCGAACATCAGGTCAAATTTGTCGGAATTGACTATCTCACCATCGAGAAGATCGGCGACGCTGCATTTCCAGCACACCGGATTTTACTGGGAAACGGCGTGATTATCCTTGAGAATATTGTCATGGGTCATATCGAGCCGGGTGTGTATACCCTGATCTGTTTGCCGCTCAAGATCGCGGCGGGCGATGGCTCACCCGTGCGGGCGGTGTTGGGGGTGATATAAGGCAAAGCGGCCTCACCCCCTACTGGTCAGTCCGAGCAGGTTTTGCAGCCGTCGCCGGGCGCTCAAGCGGCCCGGCTATCAAAAGAGCGGGGAAGCCCACTAAAGGGGCTGGTTGGAGTCTGGTTTTCAGCGCCTTTAGTGCGCTTCCAGGTTTTTTCTCTAGCCGCAGCGCTTGAGCCTGCGGCAGCGGGGTACACCACCCTCTCTCATACTTATTCGGACTGACCAGTAGGGAGGGGATAGGAGTAAATTCTACCTGTACATAATCAACCTTCAAGGAGACAGTTATGCTGCGCTTGTATTCGTGGAACGTAAACGGCATTCGGGCGGCACACGGTAAAGGGCTGCTCGACTGGATACAGCAGGTTCAGCCGGATATTCTCTGTCTGCAAGAAACCAAAGCCCACCCGGATCAGCTTGACAGCGCGCTGCGCGAGCCGGAGGGGTATCATAGTTATTGGGCATGGTCCACCGTCAAAAAAGGGTACAGCGGCGTGGTGATCTACACCCGCCAGGAACCGGAGCGCGTCCAGATCGGGCTGGGGATCGATCAGTTCGACGGCGAAGGGCGCACCGTGATCACGTATTTCAGCAACTTTGTGCTGATCGGTGCGTATTTTCCTAATGGGGGCCAAGAGAATAACCGCGTGCCGTTTAAGATGGCCTATAAAGCGGCGTTCTTAGAGGTCTGCGAACGTCTGCGCGCCGATGGGCGCCCCGTGATTTTCTGCGGGGATGTGAACACCGCGCACCAGGAGATCGATCTGGCACGCCCCAAAGAAAACCAGAACACCACCGGCTTTATGCCTGTCGAACGCGCCTGGATCGATGACGTCGTCGCGCGGGGTTATGTGGATACGTTTCGCGCCTTGCACCCCGATACTACCGATCTGTATACTTACTGGCCCTATTGGACCGGCTCCCGCCAGAGGAATATCGGCTGGCGGATTGACTATTTTTTCACCACGCCTGATCTGCGCGAACAGATCGTCGAGGCTGACATTCACGCCGGGGTGATGGGGTCCGATCACTGTCCGGTGAGTTTGACTGTATCATTTTGAAATTAATCGAGGGGGTTCAACAATGGGTATTCGCTGGAACAGTCTGATCGCCAACTCTATCGCCACCGTGGTCATGTGGGGCGGAGCGCTTGTATCCAGTGTCGTCATGGGAGCAGACGGCGCGATCAGCATTTTAGCCGGGATGACGGCGCTCGGCGGCTCTGCCGCGCTCTGGATCGTGTGGGCCTTGAGCGCCCTCGATTCTAAACCAGCCGAGGAAAGCCAGGAAAAAGCCAAACGCAGCGCCCCCGAAGATACGCGGCTGGCGCTGCTGCTGCAATTGATGAGCGAGGACGAACGGCAGGCCCTTAAACAGCGTTTGGCCGATGAATTGGGATCGGATGGCGAGAACGTCTCGCTGGCGGAACTGCTCGCGGTGCAAAATCGCCAGCGGGAGAAGTAGTAAGAACGCCGCTTGTTCTGCGCGATGTTCTATAAAGTCATCCAACCTTATAACCAGGGGCGAACTGCCCCTGGTCTAGTTTAGATAAACAGCGCAGGTCATTTTAGAGGAATTTCTTTAGCCACCTGACAAGAAAATTGTCCCCAACGCTATCCAGGGCGGCCCGCGATAACTTTTCATCAGACATCCTATTTACTCTTTTCCTTGCAATCCTGGCTATCATACCCTGAAGTAACCTTTTCATAGCTGCCCTCTTTTAGAAACTAAAAATAGCGGCGAAACCCACTAAGAACAACCTCATACCCTTTTCTTTTCTGGCTTTACCCGAAAAGGAAAGTTAATCTCCTCTCACAACGAAATTAGAAGCCATTTGAAAAGTTAGGAGGTACTCTGAAGGTGGACTAATCGCCGAACCATCAGATGAACCATCGACGCATAAATCAACCAGTCCGAGCGTATCGACGAGATCATTCGCTTGCGTCCTTTGATATGTTGGCCGCCATCATAGCCCCTTCCCCTGTTGTCAACAACATACTTCCCCAGTATACTGCCAAATTGAGCGCCACTATCAAGCCTGAACTTCAATATCTATAGAGGAGAGACTATGCCTCATACCATTCGCATTCGTGGTTTGTTCACGCTGGCCCTGGTCATCGTCGGACTGCTCTTTTTGACTCTGAACAACAGAGTGTCGTTTTCTTCATCGACTCCCACTGTCATACCTTCTCCTACCGAAACCTGCCCGCCCATCGTACACAAAGTCACCATTGCGATGTCAGATGACTCTGTCGCAGTCGGCGACACGTTTACGGTCACGGTTGAATCGTCAGGTTTCGCTGGGCTGGCCGACGTTCGCCTGATTAACAGTTATCGTCTCGCGAGTATCCCTGATCTGGAAATCGTGGAGAGTGGACCAATGGTGGAAGTGCTGCCCACCTCGTGGGGCAGTGACACCGGCTATGGCACTTTTGATCTGAGAGCGCTCAGGTCGGGTCCGCTGGTCCTGTCGGCTGAAATTTATGGTGATGCCTTCTTCTACAGTGGGGATACGTGTTTCGCCGCCACGCATTTTATGACGGTGCAATCAGAGTCGCTCAACCTGTTTATCGCGCCCTGAGAAGCCATTTGATAAGACGGTTAAATTCCAAAACAGGGCGCAGCAAGCCGCGCCCCTACACAAGCCTACGCTCCCCCTTTCTCTGCTTAGCGGGGGGGATCAGAGTCAGGGAATGGGTCATTTTGAATCACCTACGCTGTCATTCAAACGCCAGCGCGACTGCGGCCTCGGCATGGAGGCGCAGCGAATCAAACAGCGGCGCGCGCGAGTCGTCCGGCTTGACGAGCAGGCCGATCTCCGTACAGCCGAGAATGATCCCCTCGGCTCCATACTTCACCAACCGCCCCATGACGGCGCGATACTGATCGCGCGCTTCTTCGCGTATCTGCCCGACGCATAATTCGTCGTAGATTACCCGGTGGACCAACGCGCGATCCACTTCGCCGGGAATAATCACTTGCAGACCATACCGGCTCAGGCGCTCGCGGTAAAAATCCTCTTCCATCGTGAAGCGCGTGCCGAGCAGCCCGACCCGCTCGATTCCACACGCCCGGATATGCTGCCCCACTGCATCCGCGATATGCAGCAGGGGAATCTGGATCGCCGCTTGAATCTGATCGGCTAGTTTGTGCGTGGTGTTGGTACAGATCAGCGCGAAATCCGCTCCGGCGCGCTCGACTCCTTGCGCCGCCGCGATCACCATCGGCAGCACCTCATCCCACCGATCTTGCAGTTCGAGCGCCTCAAGTTCGCCCAGGTCGAGGGAGTACAGGACACATTTTGCAGAATGACTGCCGCCCAGCCGGTTATGAACGGCCTCGTTGATCAGGCGGTAGTATTCCGCCGACGAGTGCCAACTCATGCCCCCGATCAGGCCAATAGTTTTCATCGCTGATTTACCTACCAACCTATTTTTTCCAGCGCAGCGAGCGCCTCCGGCGTGCCGATCTTACGCAGCGCCTCGACCGCCAGCGCGTGCAGACTCTCGTCTTCGCTGTCTAGCGCTTCGACCAGGCCCGGCACGGCCCGCACATCGGCGATCTTGCCTAACGTCGCAGCCGCCGTGCGCGGCGCAAACCAACCGCTCATTTTGAGCGCCTCGATCAAGCCGGGCACAGTGGCAGGCGTGGCGATCAGACTCAGCGCCCAGATCGCGGCCCGCGCCCCGCTCTGCATAATCTCCACCAGCCCCGGCACTGCCGCATCGCCAAAACCGCTGACCGCCTGGGCCGCTGCCCGGCTCACCTCCGTATCGGAATCGCGCACCGCGATCAGCAGACCGCGCAGCGCGTCGTCTCCCTTCATGTTCGCCAGCGCGCCCACCGCCGCCAGCCGCACCGCCCGATACACCGGGTGCTGCGCCGCCGCGATGATCATGGCGCGCGCCGCCGGACTATCCATCGCCGCCAGGGTTTGCAAGGCGGCCAACCGTTCGGCCCCGTCATGCGAACCGAGTGCCGCCGCCGCATCTTTGACTTCAGGCGCAGCAGTGGGCGGCACCGGCAAATGCGCATCGATCAGCCGGTCCGCGCGCGCCCACAGCCGCTCTAACAACGTCTGCCAGGGCAGGTTTTCCGGGCTGATAAAATCCAGCGGGTCCAGCGCTTTCAACCGGGGATGCAGTTCGGTTTCGATCAGCACAATCGGGATTACGGCGATCCCTGCGCCGAGGGCATAAGCCCATTCGTAAGCCACAAACGGCGACAGCCCGGCTTCGGGTGTGATCAGCGCGATCACCGCCAGCGCCTCTCCGATCACCCGGTCGATCCAGGGCGACCAACCTTCCCCGGCGCGGGGGTCGGGGTTGATCACGCCCGAAAAACCGGCATCCTCCATGCGGGCGGCCAATAAATAGGCAAAATCAACGGTATCGTGCCGGTAAGAAATGAAAATATGCGCCACCGCTTGCTCCTTCTATCACAATTCCAGGTAACAATTTATCCGCGAACAAACGTATAAAAAGATGACTGCCGGGTACACAAATTGCAGAGGTTTCCCCCCGCCCTATAAAGAGCCTCTGCGGGGCCCCGTACCCGGTGGTTCCTCTAACTGACAGTGTACCCCCGGCGGGAATTTGCGTCTACTGTGAGGGCTGGGCCTGGTCAAAACTGTCGTGGAACAATACGAGGGCCGGGTGTGGCTCAAAAGCCAGGAAAAAGGTGGCAGTACGTTTTTTTGTCGAACTGCCTATCCAACCCTCGCCGGTTCTCAAAGCGGAATAATCTCTGTGGAAAGCCAGAACGTTTGTGTTTGGTTCGTTGAACAGATGTTTTATAATATCGGTTATGCTTATCATGATAGAGGAGAACTCCGCATGAGTCTGAAAGAAAATGTACTCAAGCTGCTTGAGATTGGTTACCAGGAACAATTGGCTTTTATCGAACGCCTGACGGACGACGAACGGGCCGTCGTGGGCACGCCGGACCAGTGGAGCGCCAAAAATGTGCTGTCGCATATCCTGGCGTGGAATGAAGATATGTTGGTGCGGTTTGAGGCTATCCGCCAGGGCCAACCGCTGCCCCCCGAACTCGAAGGCGAGATTGATCATCAAAACCTGCATCTTTATGAGGCGCACAAAGACGATTCGTGGGCGACGGTGCGCCAGATTGCTGATACGCTTTATCAGCGTATCGTGCAGTTTGTTCAAGACTCCAGCGAAGCCGACCTGTTAGATCGCGCCCAAATGCCCCCCGCCTCTTCTGACTCGATGCGGCCCTGGCGCTGGATCGTCGGCAGCACTGTCACCCATACACTGCTGCACCTGGCCGATTATGATGCCAAACACAGGCGGCAGGATCATTCGACGCAGATTCAGGAAGTGCTGGCGGCGCAGTTGATCAGCATGATCGATGAACCCGCCTGGCACGGCGAAGTGATTTACAATCTCGGCTGTTATTATGCGATTTCCGGTCAAAAGGAAAAAGCCATCGGCAAAATTCTTGAAGCGCTGGCGCTGCGCCCGGACCTGTTGGAATGGTCGAAGCAGGATTCCGACCTGAATTCCATCCGCGATGATGCGCGCTTCCAAGCGCTGTATGTCGCGCCGTAGGAAGAAGCGGTAGCGAAAAGCGGCCTCACCCCCTTTCTCTGCGCGGCAGGGAAAGGGGGTGCGATGTGCAGCATCGACGGGGAATAGGGGTAAAACCTATTGGTAACGCAGGATATTCGATACCGTCTTGCGCGCCGCCGAGAGCGACGGCCACAGGCTGGACACAACCGTGACAAATAACATCCCGACCAAGCCCACAATCGCCGCTTCAGGCGGGTAGCGCATCGGGTAAGCATCGCCCAGTTGCAGCGCGGCGAGCAGCCCTTTGCCCAAGAAGTAACTCACCGGCAAACCCACCAGCCAGGCCAGCAGCCCGACGATCAGCCCTTCGGTCAAAAACTGGATCGAGATCGTCATCGATCCCGCGCCCACCGAACGCATCACGCCGATCTCTTTCTGGCGTTCAAACACACTCATCGAGAGCGCCGTCAGCAGCCCCACCGCGCCCACCAGCGCGATCAACAGCGCCGTCATGTTGAAGATCATCTGGAACATGGAGATGATATTCGAGAGCGTCTCTTTGAACAGCTCCATGTTGGTATAAACCGCCGTCACACCGTTAGCGAGCAGCACCTCATCGATCTCTTTGAGCTGATCCTCCACCTGATCGGCGGTCAGATCGTCGCCGGACGTGGTCAGCATAAACCCGCTGGGGACCGGCTGACCTTCGGGATCGATATATCCGGCCAGCGACGACAGCGTATCCCAATTGAACCACACCCCATGATAGGGAAAATCGGCGATGCCCACGATGGTATATTCGCCTGTGTTGCCCCCGGCATGGATCGTCAGCTTGTCGCCGACGTGTTTATCCAGGTAATCGGTGGTGACGCGGGCGACTACGACCCCATCCGGTTCACTGGGATCGATCCCTTCACCTGTCATCAATACGAGATCAAACGCCTCTGTTGCCGGATCGTAACCATTGGCGAACAGCGCGGGCGGGCCGCTGGACGGGTCGAATACATAATCGAAGCCGTCTATATCGATGGCAATCGAACTGTATGCCCCCTTGAGCGTCACATTATCGAACTCATCCGTGACCAGGGTTTGGGCTTTGTCCAGTTGATCGACATCGGTCGGCGACACGATCATTTCAAAGGCATAGGCGTTAAAAAAGCCCGTGATCACGTCGTTGATCGAGACAAAAACGGCAAACACGCCCATAAACGCTCCGGCGGCGATCATCAAGGTCATGCCGGTGAAGATCATGCGGCCTTTTTTGCGTACTACGTTGCTGATCCCCTGGCGCACCGTGACGGGGAGCGGCAGGCGGCCAATAAGCCGCGCGCTGGCGCTGTTGCCATAACTGCTCCCAATACCGAGATCGGTGAGCGCTTCGATAATGCGCACGCGCGTACCGCTGTAGACCGGCATCAGCGAGGCCAGCACCGGGATCGCCAGCCCGATCACGACCCCCAACACAATCGCAAAGATGGAGATGCCAAAACTGTCGATGTGCGAGTTTGAGGTTTCCGCGAGGCCCTGCGCCGCAAAATAACCACTGGGGATCGCCAGCAGCACGCCGGGGACCACCCCTAATATGCCGTACACCAGCGCCATGCCGGAATAGATCACAAAGTTATCCCAGCGGGTAGCCCCGATGCTTTTCATGATCCCGATCTGGGCTTTTTGTTCGGTGATGATGGCCGACAGCACGTTAAAGACCAGGAATCCGGAAACAATCAACGCCAGCAGCCCCAGGCTGCCCATCACTCCGCTGATCGTTTCGGAGCCTTTGATCTGGCTGTTCTGGGCCGGGTCTTCGGTCATTGTGAAGACGGGAATATAGGGCGTGCTGCTGCTGATCGTCTGGGTGAACGCATCCACGCCATCTTCGGCGGCGGCGAAATCGGCAAAACGCACGTAGATCGAGGAGAATGCTCCCGATCCGCTGATATACTGCGCGTCCTCAAAATTGGCGAACAGCATTTGAGAAGACAGAATGGTGGTGAAGGTGTTGTAACCATAGGGGAAGAACATCAGGCCGGAGATCGTCCAGGTTTCTTCCGGCGCGTCTGCCCGATCTTCACCGACCTGGCTCAACACGCGCACCGCGATGCTGTCTCCCACGCCGAGATCGTATTTTTCCGCCAGCCGCCGCTCGATCATAATCTGTTTCTGACCAGGGGCGGGATATTCGCCTTCGGTCAGGCGCGGCGGTTCCAGTTGAATCTGGTCTAACGCTTCAGAATAACCAAACACCCACCCGGACTCGAATTCTGCGGCGTCCGGCTCTTTCCACGACATCGGCGAGGCGGCTTGCCCTTCGACGCGCGTCACGCCAGGATAGGCGCGCAGTGTTTCTAGTACGGCGGCGTTATCGACCTCTACCCCAGGGGGGAGCGCCTGAAACGAGCGGATCATCGCCAGTTCTTCTTCGTTAATGTCTTTGCGAAGCTGGCGCACTAATAGTTCGCCCATGGTGAACAAGGTCACCGTCCCAAACACGCCGATCAGGATGCTGAGCGACACCAGCGCGGTACGGACCTTGCGGGATCGAATATCACGTAAAATCTTTCGGAAGCGAGTTCCAACCATCGATAAGACCTCCTGGTGAATGTGTAACAGTGGGATTTTGTGCTGCATTGTTTTTACGCAGCAAGGCGTTCAAAGTTGCGCGGTGTGAAGATGAGCGTCAAAGATACCTCAAAATGGCAGAAAGGGTGAGTTTTTTAACCAGGTT